>JADGDQ010000074.1 GCA_016744805.1 Sulfurovaceae bacterium | reverse complement strand
CATCTTCTCTGTATTGTTTGGGTTTTTATTGACTTTAAATCTAGTTATTAGAGCTATAGGTTGATTTGTTTTTCCTTTTGGGTAACGCCACTCTATTTTTTTGCCTAGGAGTGACCATGATGGGGAAATAGTCGTCCAAAAATTTAAAGGGTAAGAGATATTATTTCATTCTAGTGTTATAGTTTGTCTTATATCACTCTTTATTACCTTGAGCTGTAGTTGCTTTGATAAACCATTGGTTTTACCATACTGTATAGGGTACTTAAGACCATAAGTAGTAGTAACTTATTAGGTTTAAAATCCATCTTATATCCTTGATAATTTTATTTATATATAAATAGATTATGCAAATATGGTAAATGAATAGTAAATATTTGAATATATAAAGAGTAAAATTTTGCTTTAAGAGATATAATTATGGGATGAAGAAATATATTGGAGATTATAATGAATCATTCACTACTGCAAGAAAAACTTAAAGATATATCTGTGTTGTATGTTGAGGATGATGTTAAAATCAGATTTTATATATCAGGATTTTTAAGACGATATACGAAGCAAGTCATAGAAGCCTCTAGTGCAGAGGAGGGTTTGGTGGAGTTTGATAATAATGATATAGATATAATTTTATTAGATATTAATCTTCCAAATAAAAATGGTTTGGAGTTTGCTCGGGAACTTCGTAGTGCAGGGAAAGATGTGCCTATTATTATTTCTACAGCATATACAGATAAAAAATTTATGCTATTAGCTGTAGAGTTGAGACTTACTCGTTATCTTGTGAAACCTCTTATTGGTGCAGATATACTCAAAGCTTTTGAAAAAGCTATAGATGAGACAAATCAGTCAAAAGAAGATAGAGGAGTTGAAGTTGACTTAGGAGAGGGATATATCTATGATGAGAGACGCAAATGTGTGATATACGAGGGCAAAGAGATACTATTACGACGAAAAGAGATGGAGCTTTTGGAATTTTTTATTAAGCATTCAGGAGAGACGATTATATATAATAGGTTGCAGTATAGTGTTTGGGAGGGTATACCTATGACAAAAGATGCTATTAGATCACAAATACGAAATCTCAGAAAACAGACACATAAAGGTATTATCAAAAATATAACATCTATAGGATACCATTTATATACAAAGGAACAGTCATGAATAAATTGATAGATATTGCTTATAGTAAAGGATTTTGGCTCTCTAGTGATGCATCTATCTATGAAGCTATGGCTTGTATGATTAAAAATAAAAATGGTTCTGTAGTATTACTGAATAAAAATAAGCCTGTAGCTATAGTCACAGAGAGTTCGCTCTTGGCTAAGATAGAGGAGGGCATAGATGTTACTCTTCCTGTTATTTCTTTGGCAAAATCACCTGTTATTTGTACACACTATCATCGTCCTATTGAGTCGGCGTTTGATTTGGTGGTGAGTAATAATATTCGTCGTCTGATATTGATAGATGATAATAATGATTATGCTGGAGTAGTGCTTCAAGAAGACCTTTTTGATTATCTTGAAGATGATGTATATAAAGTAGATTTAAAAGTAAGTGATATTATTTCTAAGGATGCAATGCTTATAAGTATTTATGAAGAGAGTTCTTTATATGATGCACTTCATACTATGAATAAGCGAGGTATAGGTTCTGTAGTTATCGTCAATAAAGAGCAACAAGCTGTGGGTATTATTACAGAAAAAGATATTATTAGTGCAGGGTATCAAAATATTGATATGAATAAAGGCGTAAGGCTTTTGATGAGTTCTCCTGTGTGGAGTGTGCAAGAGGATGAGGCTATTACAGATATTATAGCACTAATGAAAGATAAAAGAATCAGAAGAGTATTGGTAGTGGATATACACTCACAACTTCGTACGCTTCTGACTAATAGAGATATTTTTCAGCATATCAAAGGGAATGTAGCAAGAATACTAGAGATTAAACTCCGCCATGCAAAAGAGATTATGAATCTTCTTCCAGAAGCTATTATTGAGATATTTATATCCTCATCACAGCAATCTATTGAGTGGATGAATAGCCGTGCAAAATTAGTCTTTGGTGAAGAGTTTCTTAGTAAGTCACCCCAAGAGATGATGGGAGAAAAAGAGTGGATAGAGCTTTATGATGCTTTGATCCAAAAAGGTACTATAGAGGGATCAGTAGTTCCTTTTAAAGATAGAAGTATTGAGTTTTCTGGAACAGTATCACAAAATATTAATAGTAAATATATCAAACTCATAGGGCGTGATATTACAGAACAGGAGAATATTAAACAGAAGCTACAATTAGAAGTACATGAAGAGGTACGCTTAAGAAGAGAAAATGAATACCTAATGATGCAACAATCTAGAATGGCATCTATGGGTGAGATGATTAGCCATATAGCTCACCAGTGGAGACAACCTCTAGCACAATTAGGTGGTATATTTATGAACTTACAAGCCTCGTATGCCTTTGATGAATTAAATCAGAAAACTTTGGATGAGAGTGTGGATGATGGAAATGAGATGATAAAATATATGTCTCAAACTATTGATGATTTTCGTCTCTTTTTTGCTCATGATAGAGTAAAAGAGTCGTTTGATCTTTTGGAGTATGTTCACCGTGCTACACAGATTGTTCTGACATCTTTGGATTATCATCATATTGATGTAGTAATAGAGAGTAGTGATAGTAGCTATATGGGAGAAGGCTATCCCAATGAGTTTGCCCAAGCTATTTTGAATCTTCTTAATAACTCTATGGATGCTTTGAGTAGTTTAGCACAGATTGATAAAAAGATTATTATAAAGTTATCACATCAAGATGAGAATGCAGTGATTAGTTTTTGTGATAATGGTGCTGGAATCTCAGAAGATATACTCTCTCGAATTTTTGAACCATATATTACTACCAAACAAGAAGAAGGTGGTACAGGGGTAGGGCTTTATATTACTCGCTTAATTATTGAACAAAAAATGCTAGGAGAGATTCGAGCATATAATAATGGCTCTGGAGCCTGTTTTGAAATAAAATTGCCAAACTTTTAAGATTTCACTCTAATTGCATTTCTTTTTACTATACTGCTACTTCTAATCGAAGAGAAGGAAGTAAAATGAAGAAAAAAATAGAAAAAGCACAGATACTCCTTGATGCACTTCCATATATAAAAAAATATCGTGATAAAATTTTTGTTATTAAATATGGAGGCTCTGCTCAGCTTAATCCTCAGCTTAAAGAGAAATTTGCCCATGATATTATTTTGATGTATCTTGTAGGTATTAAGCCTGTAATTGTCCATGGTGGGGGCAATGCCATAGGAAAAGTATTAGATAAGATGCAGATAGAGAGTCATTTTGTTGATGGTCTCCGTGTTACAACTGAAGAGATTATGGAGGTTGTGGAGATGGTGCTTTCTGGAAGTATCAATAATGAGATTACAACTCTCCTTAATATGCATGGAGCAAAAGCTCTTGGAGTGAGTGGGAAAGATGCTAACTTTATAAAAGCACAGCCTATAGATGAAGAGAAATATGGATTTGTAGGTAAAATAACTGATGTTGACTCTACAGTGATAGAGAAGCTTATTATCGAGAAGTTTATCCCTGTTATAGCACCTATTGGATCGTATGAAAAGAGTGGACACCCTGGATTTAATATTAATGCAGATACAGCAGCTGGACATATAGCATCGGCTCTGAAAGCAAGAAAAATCATCTTTATGACAGATACTGTTGGTGTGCTTGATAAATCCAAAAACCTGATACATACACTAGGCGAAGAGACTATAGAAGAGCTTAAAAATGATGGTGTAATAGAGGGTGGCATGATACCAAAAGTTGATGCCTGTCTCGAAGCAGTTAAAGGAGGAGTAAACAAAGCCCATATTATTGATGGTCGAGTTGAACATGCTCTTTTGCTTGAACTTTTTACTAGTGAGGGTTTGGGTACGGTGATCAAATAATGCCTTATTCAGTCAAAGAAGAGAATTCACAAAAAATGCTCCTTGGACAGTGTGAAGCAGTAATTCAAGAAGGGCTTAAAAGTATCGAAAAAGTAGAACGAGCCTTTGCTATTATTGAACAGATGCAACTCTATAAAGAGAGTTGTGATGATTTTGAAACATATTACAAAAAAAACTGGGCAATGAAGATGAAACTTCTCTCTGATTTACCTCATCCATATCAAATAAAGGAATAAAATGAACTACCCTAATTTACCTAAAGATTGTACATCAATGTTGTGTAAACACTTAACACCTGAGGTTTTTGAAACACTCAAAGAGAAAAAAACCGCCAATGGATTTACACTAGAACAAGCCATCAACTCAGGTGTACAAAATATAGATAGCGGTATTGGTGTATATGCTGGTGATGCAGAGTCTTATACACTTTTTGATGGGCTGTTTGACCCTATTATAGAAGACTATCATGGCTTTGGCAGAGATGACAAACACCAGAGCAATCTTAACCCTGATGACCTTAATGCCCCAAATCCAGACCCTGATGGTGCATTCATCGTATCTACTCGTATCCGTGTAGGACGAAATGTTGCTAATCTTCCACTAGGACCTGCTATCTCAAAAGAGCAGAGAGATCTCGTAGAGTCGAGTGTAGTGAGTGGTTTGAATACACTAGAGGGTGAGCTAGAGGGTAATTACTATCCACTATTAGGTATGAGCAAAGAGGTGCAAGATGAGCTGATTAAAGACCATTTTTTGTTTAAAGAGGGTGATAGGTTTCTTGATGCTGTAGGACTCAATCGTAACTGGCCAGAGGGAAGAGGTATTTATCATAATACTGATAAAACATTCTTGGTATGGGTCAACGAAGAGGATCAGCTCCGTATCATCTCTATGCAACAGGGTGGAGATATAAAAGAGGTTTTCAGTAGACTAGTAAATGCTATCAAAAGCATAGAAACAAAAGTAGAGTTTTCATATAATGATCACTTAGGTTATATTACATCTTGCCCTACAAACTTGGGAACAGCGATGAGAGCTAGTGTCCATATAGCACTCCCAAAACTAGCAGAAGATATGGAAGCGTTTAAAGCTATCACAGATAAATACTATCTACAAATCAGAGGTATCCACGGCGAACACTCTGAGAGTGAAGGTGGCGTATATGACATCAGTAACCGTCGTAGACTAGGTATTACAGAAGTCCAAGCAGTCCAAGACATGTATGATGGTGTTGTAGCATTGATAGAGGCTGAGAAGGCTTTATAATAGAATATTTTTCTTATTTTCACACATTATAGTGTTAACAAGATATATTAAGTATTTATATAGATATTTCAAATATTTTTATATACTTTTAACATTATTTGTATTAAAATATATTTTAATTTATATTAAAGGAAAAAAATTATGAAAAAAATTATTTTATTACCATTATTGGTTTTAGGATTTGCGCATGGAGCAGAAACAGCTGTAGCAACAGAAAATAAAACTCTTGAGGTTATAACACCAGAAAATATTCAAACAATGCAAAATCTCGAAAAAGGAATGAATAATATCCAAAAAGGTTTGATGTATAATAATGCTACTATGGTACAACAAGGTGTTGATACAATCAAAAAAAATACAAAAGATATAGATTCATTTGATATTAAAAATAAATCAAACTCAAACTTTAAAGCAAAAAGATATGCAGAAACAGAAGCTAAAGCAATTTCAGAACTTGCAGACAACATGTCAGAAGCTTTTAATAAACATAATAAAAATAGAACTTTAGATACTTTTAGAAGATTACAAGATAGATGTATCACTTGCCATACACTTATTAGAAAATGGTAACTTCTCCCCCTTCTAAGAATACTCTTAGAGGGACACTTCAGTTAAAACAATCTCAAAACTTTTTTAAATAAACGCATCTTTCTCTTTTATATTATCCCTATTTTTATATTTTATACTAAAAAGATTATTTTTTATACAGTAATTTGAATAATATTATCTCAATTAAGACTATAGTAGTAGAAGTAAGAAAATTAATATAGATAAAAGAGGAAAAGATGAATAATAACTACTGCACCATCAAAGAGAAACAAGCCAAGAGTTACTTAATAATTGAGCAGAAGCTACAAAAAAAGTATGCTACAATTGAGCAAAAGATGCAAGAGAGATACTCTACAATTGAGCAGAAACTACAAGAGAAGTACTCTACAATTAAGCAAAAAATGGAAAGAAAATACTCTTAATATAGAGTATTATTTATATCAAATACGCTATCTCTGCTTGTGAGTTGAGTCTCATAGGTGGTCCCCAAAAACCTATACCACTGTTAACATAAATAGCACTGCTATTTGGGAGTATATGCAGACCTTTTACAAAAGGCTGTTGGAGTTTAACAAGATGATTAAAAGGATATATTTGCCCTCCATGTGTATGTCCACTCAATATAAGCTCTGGGGTAAACACGCCTAATTCTTGGATAAACTTTGGTTGATGTGCAAGGAGTATAGTTTTGTATTCTGGATTGATACCTTTATATGCTTTACATATATCTGGTACAAGAAGATCGACTTTGTAGCCAAAGAGATCAGTAACTCCTACAACATTAAGTTTTAGGGCATCTATTATAATATTTTCATTAAGAAGCACTTGAAGTTTGGTCTCTTTTTTGAGAAAATCTATAATCTCTAGGGGATTATGAAAATATTCGTGATTGCCTAAAACAAAATAGATGCCATGTTTGGATTGAATATTATTAAGTTCTAGTATGGATTCTCTAATAGATGCTACGGCTGTATCTATAATATCACCTGTAACAAAGACAATATCAGGATGAAGAGCATTAATCTTTGCAACAGAATTTTTGACAAACTCTTTGTCAATAAGCCCTCCAATATGTAAATCACTAATTTGTACTATACTAAAATCAAATCTTTCTACTTTTACTACATTTACTACAGGCTCTTTGCTCCCCTCATAGATAGCAGTAGAGAGATAGGCAGTAGAGAGGGCAAACATTGCTCCATCTCCACTTTTTTTGATAAATTTTCGTTTGGACTCATTGATACCCCTAACTCCTTTATGAAAAACATGGAGTATTTCATGGAGTATAAGATAGAGCAAAAGTACAAAAGAGACACCAATAGAGATAGAAAATAGATAATGCAGATGGTAAGGGACGGCATTAGAGTATCTGCTTACAACATAGAGAAGATTAAAAAGAAGATTTATTACCAAAAATGCAGTAAAGAGTTTGGCAACTAAAGGTATAACCAAAAGTTTTGGAATAACTCGTAGATAAAAAAGTGAATGAAAAGAGATAAGCAATAATGCAAATAGAAAGAAGAAAAGAATCATATTCATTGAGAATCCGTTTGTATAAATTTACCAGCTTTTCTATCTTTGATAATAGTGTTATATTCTCCTGCAACACCATTTATGGCAAGATAAA
>JADGDQ010000073.1 GCA_016744805.1 Sulfurovaceae bacterium | reverse complement strand
TGTCTATGATGAAATATATAAACAAGATGGTTTTGAACATATTCTTAATCGTCACGAACAAGCTTCTGTTCACGCAGCAGATGGATATGCAAGAGCTACGGGTAAAGTTGGTGTAGCTATGGTCACAAGTGGTCCAGGATTCACCAATGCTATTACGGGATTAGCTACTGCCTACATGGATTCTATCCCAATGGTTGTTATCTCTGGTCAGGTACCATTATCATTAATAGGTACGGATGGATTTCAAGAAGTTGATGCGGTGGGTATCTCTCGACCATGTACTAAGCATAACTATTTAGTAAGTGATATAAAAGATCTTCCTCGTATTATGAAAGAGGCATTTCATATAGCTGGGTCAGGTCGTCCAGGTCCTGTGCTTGTAGATATACCCAAAGATATTACAGCTGAATTTGGAGATTTTGTGTATCCTACAGAGGTACATATCCCAACATATAAGCCAAATTATAAAGGGAATGATCGCCAGATAAAAAAAGCAGCTGAGGCAATTAAAAAGGCAAAGAAACCACTTCTTTATATTGGTGGTGGTGTTGTATTGAGTGAGGCAGCTGATTTAGTACGAGAGTTAGCAAATATGTGTCAAATTCCTGCTGTTGAGACTTTGATGGCTAGAGGAGTTATGGGGGCTAAAAATCCACTTCTTTTAGGAATGCTTGGAATGCATGGTAACTATTCATCGAATATGGCTATGTCTGAGACAGACTTGGTTATCTCTTTGGGTGCTAGATTTGATGACCGTGTTACAGGTAAGTTAAGTGAATTTGCAAAGTATGCAGATATTATTCATGTGGATATTGACCCTGCAAATATTGCTAAGCTTGTTGATGTTGATTATCCAATTGTTGGAGATATTACAATCGTTTTGAAAAAATTATTGGCATATCTTGATGATGTTGAGATAAGTCGTTATGAAGCTTGGAGAGAAGTATTAGCTCGTTATGATAATCTTCATCCTCAATCTTATACAGATAACGATGAGGTGCTTATGCCTCAATGGGTTATAGAAAGAGTTGGAGAGTTGATTGGTGAAGATGCTATTATTACATCTGATGTTGGTCAGCACCAAATGTGGGCTGCACAGCACTATCCATTTGATAGACCGCGTCAATGGATTAACTCTGGTGGATTAGGAACTATGGGCTTTGGCTTTCCTGCTGCATTAGGAGCAAAAAGAGGTTGTCCTGAGAAGACAGTTATTAATATCACTGGTGATGGCTCAATTTTGATGAATATGCAAGAGCTTGTAACCGCATCAGAGTACAAAATACCAGTTATTAATATAATCTTAAATAACCACTATCTAGGAATGGTAAGACAGTGGCAAACATTCTTTTATGACAAAAGATATTCTGAAACAGATTTAACTTATCAGCCAAACTATAAAGCTTTAGCAGAGGCTTGTCATGGCATTGGTTATGATGTTTCGACAAAAGAAGAGTTTGATATAGCACTCAAAGATGCCATTGCTAAAGATAAAGTTTGTTTTATGAATGTTACTGTTAGCCGACTAGAAAATGTACTTCCAATGGTACCAGCTGGTGGTGCATTATATAATATGTTATTAGATCACAAGGAGTAGTAATGCAAAAAGTAAGAAGAGTAATATCTGCGATTGTTATGAATGAAAGTTCTGTGCTAGCGCGAGTTTCTGGTCTATTTGCAGGTCGAGGATATAATATTGATTCACTCACAGTAGCTCCTGTACCTGGCTCTGAGATGTCTCATATTACCATTGTTACCAATGGGAGTCAGAGAGTAATTGAACAAATTACTAAACAGCTTAATAAACTTATTCCAACTCTTAAAGTTATAGAGCATGAAGAGATGGTTGAAAAAGAGATGGTATTAGTTAAGTTTCCTATAGATGAAAACTTAAGTGATATTCAAGCACTCTGTTCTGCTTATAATGGTGGTATTGTTAATGTAGGCATAGATATGGTTATTGCTATGGCTTCAGATGAACCAGTACGCATTATGCACTTTATTGAGGCAACACAGCGATATAAACCTATAGAGGTTGTTCGTGGTGGTGTTGTAGCTATAGAGAGATAAATTTTTTATAAAATTTAATTATATATCAAACATGGTGGGATACTCCCACCCTACTATATCTACACAAAAGGAAATTTCTTCAGATGTCCTATACCCTCGAATACATCACCCAAATTATCAATATAGAGTATCAAGGTCAAGATAAAGAGATAAGTGGTATTCATACTCTTTTAGAGGCCACTCAGGGGCAATTGAGTTTTTTTAATTCTGCCAAATACTTAGACCAACTCCCTAATACACAAGCAGGAGCTGTTCTGATAGAAGAGAAGTATGCACATCATCTCCCAGAGACTACTATTGCAATTATCACAGATGAACCCTATCTTAAGCTAGCTCTAGCATCCAAACTCTTTGCTCATAAACTAGAATCTAAAGGTGGGCATCCTGCTATGGGTAAGGGCTGTGATATAGATAAAAGAGTTCGTTTTGGTAAAGATGTAACACTTGGTGATAATGTCACCATATTAGCTGGTTGTTATCTTGGAGATAATGTAACTATAGGTTCAGATACACTTTTGCATCCCAATGTAACACTCTATCACCATACAAAAGTTGGTTGTGAGTGTATTATTCATAGTGGTACAGTTATAGGGAGTGATGGATATGGCTTTGCTCATACGCGTGAGGGAAAGCATGTCAAAATCTACCAAAACGGTAGAGCAGTAATAGAAGATAGTGTAGAGATAGGAGCAAACTGTACAATAGATAGAGCAGTATTTGGTGAGACAATCATCAAAGAGGGGACAAAGCTTGATAATCTAATACAAATAGCACATAATTGTATAGTAGGTGAACATAATCTTATGGCTTCTCAGGTAGGATTATCTGGTTCTACTACACTTGGTCGAAATGTTGTAATGGGTGGTAAAAGTGGTACAGCAGGACATTTACATATAGGTGATTTTGCTACTGTTGCAGCCAAAGGTGGAGTCACTAAATCTCTAGAGGGCAAAAAAACTTATGCAGGATTTCCTGCTATAGATCATAAGTTATGGTTGAGAATACAAGCAAAGTTATCAGCACTTGGAAAAAGAAAAAAATAGTGATATAATAAACGATAAAATTAAAAATTAAGGACTTATTATGAGTGGAACAGTTACAGCTATAGATGAGATGACATTGAGTGGAACAGAAGATGGTAAAATTTCTATTGCAACTATAGAAAAACCTTATGGTAAAAATAGTGAGAGTGTAGTGAGTGTTGCTATTTCTTTACAATCTGGATCAGATGAACCTGACTGGAAAGTACATCTTCCAAAAGCAAATATAGAAGCAGTTATAGAAGCACTTCAAAAAGCTAAAGAGACTTTAGTATAAAGATAAGGGATAAACTCTCCCTTACTCTTTTATTACTCTGCTTCCTTCATCTTTTTATATCTATTTAATGCACTTTGCATTATTCCTTCATCAGGTATCTTTCTTCCTGCAATATATCCTATAATTTTACCTTTTTCATCTAACTTTGGTTTTGCCCATACTGTTACCGTATAATAACGACCATCTTGATTAAGGTTTTTAACTATACCTTCCCAAGATTCACCTGATTTTAGTGTTCTCCACATATCTTGAAATGCAGCTTTTGGCATATCAGGATGGCGATTGATATTATGTGGAGATCCTATTGTGTCTTCTTTACTATATCCTGTAAGTTCTAAAAACTTACGATTTGCATAAGTGATAATTCCTGCTGTATCTGTTTCAGTTATCATTACTTTACCATCATACTCAACAGCTGTCTCTAAAGGATCAGGTATTTGTATTGTTTTTCCTGTTATTAAATTCTTTATAGTTCTTCCCATTAGTATACCTTTTAGTTATTCTTTTTATATTATAAGATAATATTTTATTGGTTTACTGAAGAGAATATTTTAAACCGCATTCATGAGAGACTTTGCTACAATTACATCTAAAATAACCTAATATTATCACAAGGATTTATTATGCCTATTACTCAAACTATTAAACAATTATTAACCAAACGAACCCTCGTCATAGACGGTGCTATGGGTACGCAGATACAATCACTTGATATTCCTAGTGAGGCTTGGATAGATGACAAAGGCATAGACCAAGAAGGGTGCAATGAACTCCTTAATGCCACAGCTCCTGATCTCATCCGTCAGATTCATAACCGCTATGCCTTAGCAGGTGCAGATATGATTAAGACGAATACCTTTGGGACGATGCCATGGGTGCTTGATGAGTATCAGATGGGAGAGAGGGCGTATGAATTAACAAAAAAAGGTGCAGAAGTTGTTAAAAGCGTATGTGATGAGCATAGCACTCCTGAGGAGCCACGATTTGTCTTAGGCTCTATCGGACCTGGTACAAAGCTCCCATCACTTGGGCATATTCATTATGATGAGATGTATGAGGGGTATAAGCTAGTAGCCGAGGGGCTAATAGATGGTGGGTGTGATATATTTTTGCTAGAGACTTGCCAAGACCCTTTGCAGATAAAATCAGCCATTCATGCATGTAACGATGCCTCCAAAGAGCGAGGCGTAGAGGTACCTATTATGGTCTCTGTGACTATTGAGCTAAGTGGCTCTATGCTCATTGGTACAGATGCTTCTACTATTGTAACTATATTAGAGCCTTTTGATATACTCTCTTTAGGATTTAACTGTGGTACAGGACCAGACCAAGTCAAAAAGCATCTCAAAACCCTCAGCGAACTCTGCAAGTTTCCTATATCTGTGCATTCTAATGCAGGACTTCCACAAAACAGAGGAGGGTACACCTACTACCCTATGGGACCAGATGAGTTTACTGCTAAGCAGTTGGAGTTTACTCAGTTTGATGGAGTGAGTTTCCTCGGTGGGTGCTGTGGTACGACACCACAACACATAAATGCACTCAAAAAAGCAGTAAAAACTATAATTCCAAAGCAACCTACGGGCTCTATAGAACCCTCTATCGCTTCACTCTTTAACTCAACCGAACTCTTCCAAGAACCAGCACCACTGCTGATAGGAGAGCGGAGCAACGCCACTGGCTCTAAAGCCTTTCGAGAGCTTATCATAGCAGGAGATTATGAAGGAACTCTAACAGTTGGACAAGCTCAGGTACGAGATGGGGCGCATTGTTTGGATGTCAATGTGGAGTTTGCAGGGCGTGATGGGGCTACAGATATGTCTGCGGTGATGGAACTCTATAACCAAAAAATTCCACTTCCTCTGATGCCTGATGCTACAAGGGTAAATACAATGGAAGCAGGGCTTAAGTGTATTGGTGGAAAACCTATTATCAACTCTGTCAACCTAGAAGATGGCGAAGAGAAGCTCGATGCCATCTGTAGCCTTGCCAAAAAGTACGGAACAGCTCTAGTCTGTTTGACCATAGATGAAAAAGGAATGGCAAAAACCATAGAAGAGAAAGTAGCACAAGCAGAGAGAATATATGATTTGTGTGTCAACCGCCATGGGATAGACCCTAGAAATCTTATATTTGATATGCTCACCTTTACAGTCGGTTCTGGTGATGTAGAGTATCGAGATGCTGCTATCCAGACGCTCGAAGCCATAAGAGAACTACACAAAAGACATCCTGAAGTAGGCTCAACCTTGGGACTGAGCAATATCTCATTTGGATTAGATATAAATGCGAGAAGATTTCTAAATTCGGTATTTTTACACCACTGCCTAGAGGCTGGAATGACAAGCGTTATTATAAATGTAAAACATATCGTACCATTAGCCAAAATGAGCCAAGAGGATAGAGCTATCTGTGAAGAGCTACTCTTTGCTCCTGATGACCAATCGCTCTTTAAGTTTATAGAGCATTTCTCTGATAAGACTATAGAGGATGATGGAGCAGATGAAGCCTATGAGGCGATGAGTAGCGAAGAGAAGATAGCCAAACTCCTACTCGATGGCGACAAAGAGCGGATGATACCACTCGTAGAGGAGGCTCGTCATACTATAGACCCTGATAAAATAGTCAATGAGATACTTATAGATGCTATGAAGGTAGTGGGTGAACTCTTTGGAAGCGGACAGATGCAGTTGCCATTTGTATTGCAGAGTGCAGAGACGATGAAAACCACCGTAGATTATCTCAACCCCTACCTCACCAAACAAGAGAAAGAGACCGATACCACGCTTGTTATCGGTACAGTCAAAGGCGATGTCCACGATGTAGGCAAAAACCTTGTTGATATTATCCTCTCTAATAACGGCTTCAAGGTGATCAATGTCGGTATCAAAACCGACTTAGAGACCTACCTAGAAGCCCATAGAGAGAACCCAGTCCAAGCCATAGGGATGAGTGGACTGTTAGTCAAATCCACCGCCGTGATGAAAGACAACTTAGAGGCGATGGCAGAGATGGGAATGGATATTCCTGTGTTACTCGGTGGGGCTGCTCTGACACGGAGTTTTGTAGATGATTTTTGCCGTCCTATCTACAAAGGGGCGATATTTTACTGTCGTGATGCCTTTGATGGGGTAATAGCGATGAGCCGTATAGAGAAGTATAATGAAGACAATAGTGTAGGGTTAGATACAAGATTAGCAGGGGATATGGTAGAACGCGTAGAAGTAGTCAAAAAAGAGGTCATCATTCCACCTTTTGAGCAGATAAAACTCCCTGAACTTCAGCCTGTCCCTACGCCTCCATTTTGGGGTAGAAGAGTACTGCAAAAGGATGATTTAGATCTCAATATGGTCTTTTCTTGGGTCAATCAAAAAACTGTTATCAAAATGCACTGGGGATACAAAAGCAAAGGAATGACTAAAGAGGAGTATCAAAAACTCCTAGATGAGACAGTATATCCAGCATATAATCGACTGCAAAAAGAGTTTATAGAAAAAGAGTTATTTGAACCAACTATTATCTATGGCTATTATCCATGTAGGAGCAGTGACCAAGAGCTACTGCTTTTTGATGAAGAGAGAGGTTGGAATATAGATGAGAATGCAAACAAAGAAGAGTTTGATAAGGTAAAAGCCAACGCAAAATATAGATTTAAGTTCCCAAGACAAGGACGCAAACCCCACAGAGCCTTAAGTGACTTTTTCCATCATAATAGAGATGATGTAATAGCTTTAACTTGTGTAAGTGCAGGGAGTAAATTTTCTGTGTACGAAAAAGAGCTTTATGATGCAGGTAAATATTTGGAATATAATATGGTACATGGCTTTAGTGTAGAGTTAGCCGAAGCCTTAGCAGAAGTAGCCCATAAACAAATTAGATTAGATTTAGGAATCGCAAGTGAAGACGAAGGACACACCCTAAGAGATGTCAGAATGAACCGCTATCAAGGAGCAAGATATTCATTTGGTTATCCTGCATGTCCAGACCTAGAACAGAGCAGAGTTATCTTTGATCTGTTGAAGCCCGAAGAGTTTGGGATAGAGCTAAGTGAGACTTTTCAGATACATCCTGAGCAGAGTACTACAGCATTAGTGGTGCATCATAGGAATGCGTCTTATTATTCGGTTTAAGGTATAATTTTAGAAAAATATAAACAAAGGATTTACATGAAATTTTTTAGAAATATAATTATATCTATAGTCTTGATTAGTAATTTATCTGCTTTTACTTTTGATGAACTTGAATCAG
>JADGDQ010000016.1 GCA_016744805.1 Sulfurovaceae bacterium | reverse complement strand
TTCATGGAGTTCTCTCGTCTTTTTAATGCTATAATACCAAAATTATATAAAAAGGATTCCAATGGATTTAGATAAACATTTAATTGAAGAGATAAAGCATATCTCTCTTTCTATGTTTAATAAGAACTTTTTTAGTGTTTATCACGGTTCTATATCTGCTAGAGTATCGAATAATGATTTTATTATTAATAAAAAAGATACTATTCTTGATGAGGTTACTATGGATTCTCTTATTCGTCTTAATTGTCTAAAACAAGACTATAGATGGAATTCAGCTTCAAGTGATGCAGAGATACATAAACACATTTACCGTACTATATCAAGTGCTAAATATATATCATATACTATGCCTCCATATACTACAGCCTATTCTCTTAAACACAGCAAGGTATCCCCCTTAGACTATTTTGGCAGGAAGATACTAGGAGATGTTATAGTATATGATCCTAAAAATTTTAATGATTGGCTAGAGCGAGCCCCCTATGAGATACCACAATTTTTTCACAAAAATGATACACATTTGCTTCTTATCAAAGGATTTGGGCTTATCTCGTATGATCGTGATATTATAGAAATGGCAAAAAAAATATCTATTTTAGAAAATAGTTGTCGTCTTTTGGTATTAAGTGCATCACTCTAATAGAACCCTCTTGGGGTGGTCTTAACCAAAACTACGAGATAATTTTGTTATACTATAAATCATAAAATATCAAAAAAACATTGCTTTAGGAGAATCTAATGGCACAACTAGGACAGGTTGGTAAACGATTACAAATTATAAAAATTGCAATCTCTATTACAGATAGGGAGACTATAAGCTTACAACACTCAAAACTAAGACTCTATAAAAATGATAAACTTTTACAAAATATTCTATTAGTTCTTGATGATGAAAACTATGCACAAGCATCTAATTTGATTAATAGGTACCTTCATGGAGCTGATGGACAAGAGTCTAGTAGTGAGAGTATTGCTGTTATGGAAGAGAAAGCTGCAGAGATAGAACAAAAAGTTATGCAGATGAGAGATGAACTATCTCAAAAAGAGAAAGATAAACAAAAAAGATTAGCAAGAAAATATAAAGATATAGAAGAAGAGGAGTTGATTAATCAATTTGGACTCTTTAGAGAAAAAGGAAGAGAAGAGATTTATAACCCTATTGCAAAAGATGAAATGCAAGAGATGGAACAAGAGATGTTTGAGATTAAGCTTGTAGAACAAAAAAACCACTCTATACCATCAACAGCAGATATTATGGCAAGCTTTAATAGTATTAAAGAGGATATTCCGCTAAAGGGTTCTATTCTTGAGTCTACAAATAAGGTAAAAAAATCTGCAAGTTATACCAATGAAGAAGAGATAGAACCTAGTATACAGAGTCATAAGATATTTTTCAATGAAGAAGAAGATGACCTAACTCTCCCACCTGTTGTAGAAGAAGTTAAAGAAGAGATTGAAGAGATAGTAATAGAAAAGCCAAAAATTACTCTAGAGACTGAAGAAGAGATAAGTGAACTAGAAGAGATAAGTAATAGAGAACTTTTTGCTAAAGCACTAGCAAATGATTTGGAAGAAAATGTATCATATAAAGAGTCTCAAGAAAAAGAAGAAGAGAATAATTTCTTTATCCAAGAGGCAACTTCTTTGGATCAAGAGGCATTAGTTCAGAGTGATGAGGTCGCACCTCTTGATACAAGAAAAAAGTCAAGTACAGAAGCCAAAGAGTATGAACCAATCTCTTATATAGATCAAAAGCTTAGAAATATGCTTAATCAATATCCACAAGTAGAAGAGACAACAGAGTCTTTTAAAAGTGAAGAGAGATTACTCTATATGATTAGTCTTAAAGGCTATACTGAAGAAGATATTGAAAGAGTAGTAGATGATATTCAAGCACTCAAAAAAGAGAATAAGTTCGGAGAGGCTTCACATCTTTTACTTACTATTGCAACAACAGAGTCTTTATATGCACAGTTTACTCTAGCTCGTGAACTCTATCAAGGTATTATACTTGTGCGAGATCTTCCTGAGGCATTTACACAAATTAATTACCTAGCAACCGAAAGGTATCCAGAAGCTGTGTGTGATTTGGCACAGTTTTATGAGCATGGTATTGGGATTAAAAAAGATAAAAAAAGAGCTTTAGGCTTGTATGAAGATGCAGCTGAATTAGGTGTAAGTAGAGCCTCTACACATCTTCATCGTTTAGAAAAAGAGCTTAAAGGGATTTTTGGAAAGCTCTTTAGATAACTATAAAATCTCCCTATTTCCTTTATGGTTGGGTGGGCTAAGTATTCCATTCTTTTCAAGTTGATCTATAATATTAGCAGATCTGTTATAGCCTATTTGTAGTTTTCTTTGAAGATAAGAGATAGATGTCTTTTTCTCTTCTAATACAATATCTTTGGCTTGTGGATAGAGACTATCTAGTTCTATACTTTGGGCTGTAGTAGTATCTCTCTCTTCTCCTCCTGACATCATAAGATAGCTTTCGTCATAATCAGGAGCTCTTTGGGCTTTGAGAAACTCTACAATTGCTTCTATCTCTACTTCTGTATTCCATGGAGCATGGAGTCTAATAACCCCCGTAGATCCTGGAGGAGTAAAAAGTGCATCTCCTCGCCCAAGAAGACTCTCTGCACCCATAGCATCTAAAATAACTTTAGAGTCTATTCTTTGACCTACTCTGTAGCTAAGTCTTGATGGTAAATTGGCTTTGATAAGACCTGTAACTACATCTACACTAGGGCGTTGTGTGGCTACAATTAAGTGTATACCAGCGGCCCTTGCCATTTGGGCTAGTCGTGCTATAGAGTATTCTACTTCTTTACCTCCATTCATCATTAAATCTGCTAGTTCATCAATGACTACTACAATATATGGCATCTTTTCACCATACTCTTTATCCATTTTATCATTGAATGTATCAATATTCTTGACTTTGTTTTTTGCCATTGTTTTATAGCGTCTCTCCATCTCTACCACCAAATTTGCCAAAGCGGAGATAGCTTTTTTGGCTTCTGTGATTACAGGTGTAAGTAGATGGGGAATATCGTTGTAGATAGAAAACTCCAACATTTTTGGGTCAATAAGTACAAGTTTGAGTTTATCAGGATCATTACGATACAAAAGAGAAAGTATCATAGCATTGATACCCACAGACTTACCACTACCTGTAGTTCCTGCTATAAGTAAATGTGGAAGCTTTTTAAGATCTGTAATAAAGGCTTTGCCTACAATATCTTTGCCCAAAGCAATAGTAAGTTGTGACTTGGATTCTCTAAAGAGTTTACTCTCTAGTATTTCACGCAAGTAAATAGTATCAAACTCCTCGTTAGGAATCTCAATACCTATTACATTTCTTCCTGGAATGGGTGCTAAAATACGAATAGTCTCTGCACTAAGTGCCATAGCAAGGTCATCTTGGAGGTTGAGTATTTTGGATACTTTTACATTGGGTGCTGGTTTAAACTCAAATGTAGTAACTAGTGGTCCTGTATAAGTTCTGACTACATCTCCCTCTATTTTGAATCGACCAAGTTTATCAAGAAGCTCTCCAATTTTTTTATCTATCTCTTCTTCATTTATTTTTAGTGATTTTTTAGTGACTTTTTGTAAAAAATCAGTTCTTGGGAGCTTAAAATTTTTGGGTGCTTCTCTTGAACCTTTTTCTATCTCATTTAGAAGTTTTGAATTTTCTTCAAGCTCATCAACTATAATTACATGAGAATTATTTGAGAGCTTTGAAGTAGGAGAATTTTGATCTTTTTCTTGCTGTTTATGTTTTGGAAGCTTTTGAGTTTTTTGCTTACTTGTTTTCTCTTTAGGAACTATTTTTTGCTTAGATGCTTTGGGGCTATTTTTGAGTAGTAAGAGTGTTTCTTGTTTTTCTTCTGTACTTTCCTGAGCTATCTCTTCTTGTGTGGGCATCATAATATCAGAATGTGAAGGGCTAAAAGGATTAGTAAAAATAGTAGATATAATATTTGAAAGTTTTTGTATGCCATTATTCCAAGAGGGAATTTTGTGTCTATTTTTGCTAAAGAAATAGGAAAGAGAGTAAAAATTTTCTTTGAGTGTGTGTATACTCCACTCATCATCTACTATCAATACAAAAGCCAATAACACAACCATCAACCAAAAGAGCCATAATCCAGCCTTGCCAATCAAAGGAAGTAAAAATGATGCAATAGAGTCAGAGAGCATTCCACTCTCTGGAGTATCAAAAATAAGAGCAGGTAAAATAATAGTAGATATAAAAAATAGCAACCATCCAGCATAAAATTCTATATTTTTAGAACGACTAGGATCTTCATATAATCGGTACAAAGGATAAAATAGCAAAAATATATTTATATATGCCAAATTACCAAAAAGTGTTAGATTGGTATGACCTATAATATCGCCAATATTCCCTGCTAACTCTGTACCATAAAATAGTGTTGAAAATGCAAAATAGATAAATAAAATAGCAAAAATAATAACCAAAATCTTCAAAAAAACTCCTCAAGTTTAGAGAAGTTATTATAACCTATTTAGATAAGGAGGCTTTGA
The DNA here is from genome assembly GCA_016744805.1 of Sulfurovaceae bacterium. Classification (GTDB taxonomy): domain Bacteria; phylum Campylobacterota; class Campylobacteria; order Campylobacterales; family Sulfurovaceae; genus SZUA-451. The sequence goes on along the minus strand of JADGDQ010000016.1, from coordinate 34,997 downwards.
AATAAGACAATTTGAAATACTTTTTGTAGATATTTTAACCACTCTATTACTACAAAAAAGATAAAATCATATTAGATTAAAACATAAGGTATTTCTTTATGAAGGGTAAGCAGTATTCAGTAAAAGTTTATGAGACTAGTGTTGGAGATGAAGAGAGATTTATCTCTTTTTTTGATGCTAATTATATTTTATTTAAAGATAGATTAATAGTTGTCCAAGGAGAATTGTCTCCTAGAATAGAAGAGTATCTTAAAAGTAAATCTCTTCTATATGCAAATAATATAGAATTTCCTAGTAGTAGGTCTCGCCAAGATATACAGCTAGAGTTAGAAGAGAAGCAAGCCAAAGAGTTAAAGCAACAAGAGATACTAGCCCAAGAGTTTAATAAGCTTTCAAGTAGACTTAATAATAATCTCAAAGTCCAAGACAATATTGTTCGTAGTGGGCAAGAGGTGATTATTGAGGGGGATTTGCTTTTACTCAATCGTATTAATAGCGGTGCAAGAGTAGAGACTTCTGGTAATCTTATTATTACTCAAGCAGTAGAAGGAGATATTTATTGTAATGGGAACTTTATGATGATAGGCAACTCTCCTAAAGCAAATATTATATTTAATGGTGTACGAGTGGATAATAATCTGCTTCAAGAAAAACTTAATAAAATAGAACTTATAGATAATGAAATAATTATAACAGCAATATTAGAAAAGGAGATTAATTGGGCATAGTAATAGCAGTTATTAGTGGTAAGGGAGGAGTAGGTAAAACTACTGCTACAGCAAATCTTGGTTTGGGTATCGCTATGAACGATGAGAAAGTAGTATTAGTAGACTTTGATATTGGTCAAAGAAACCTAGATATGATTTTGGGATTAGAAAATCGTGTAGTGTATGATATGGTACAGGTTATGGATGGGGAGGCAAACCTCAAACAAGCACTTATCAAAAGCAAAGTAAGTACTAATCTTAGTTTTCTTGCTGCATCACAAACCAAAGATAAAACCGTACTTGATTCACAGAGAGTCAAAGAGTTACTTGATGAACTAAAATCAGAATTTGATTATGTAATATTGGATGCTCCTGCTGGTATAGAGAGTGGGTATGAACACACTATTGAGTTTGCTGATGCTGCTATTATTGTAGTTAACCCCGAAGTATCATCTATCCGTGATGCAGATAGAGCCATAGGCATACTCGACTCCAAATCCCAAAAAGTAAAAGATGGGCAAGAGGTAGTAAAGTATTTGATTATCAACCGTATAGTAGCCTCTATGGTACAAAGTGGTGAGATGCTCAATAGCGAAGATATATTAGAGATTCTTAATATTAAACTCCTAGGTAAAGTTCCTGAAGATAAAGGTGTAATAGATGCTTCCAATCAAGGAAAACCAATTATCCTCAATGAAAAATCTGTAGCAGGACAAGCCTATCAACGAATAGCAAAGCGTATCTGTGGTCAAACTGTAAAGATGGAAGATATAGAGAGTGAAAACAAAGGTCTTATGAAAAAACTAAAAGGGATGTTTCAGTAATGTTTCCATGGACAAAAAAGAAAAAGAGTGCTTCTGTAGCCAAAGATAGGCTAATGATTGCCATTATGTCAGATAGAAACAACGAAACTTATCCATTTATTGATGAGTTAAAAGCAGAAATTATAGAAGTAGTCAAGAAATATATAGGTGTCAAAGATATAGAAATCAAAAAAGAGATGGAGGGTGACTTTGAAGCCCTCTCGATAGATATTCAACTCGAATCAACCTGAAATACAGCATCCTGAATTTACTTCAGGATTTATAATAGACTTTTTGTATCTCTTGGATAAGAGCCTTCAGCACATTTACCACCACACTATTACCAAATTGTCTATAAGAGACATTGCGATTTTGATGTAAGATAAAATTTTCAGGAAACCCTGTAATCCTCGTGCGAGTCGTCTTATTACTCTTTATCTAAATTCAGTTTCATCCAACAACCCAGCTCCATCTAATGGGGCGTTTTCTAGGGATGATAGGAGTATATTGACTCCTTGGAGAGAAGAGGGCATTACTTGGGTGGAGATATTTTTTTGGATGTACTCTAGGAGATAGGGGTTTTTGCTTATTACACCTCCACCTAAGATTATAGTCTTGGAGTTGCTGAGGGTTATAAGTGTGGCTATTGCGTGGAGTAGGGCGGTTTGGAATTGGAGGGCTATGGGGTGCTTTTGGTCTATAAGGGTTTGTAGGTCTTTGGCAGTGTATTTTGAGTTGCTGTAAGTGAGCCACTTTTCTACTCCTAATCCAGAGGCATAGAGTTCTATACAGTTATCTTTGCCACAGCCACAAGCAAAAGGGGCTTTTTGGTAAGGGATATGCCCTAGCTCAAAAGATTGATTATTGTAGCCTCTAATGATTTTATTGTTTTCCATCACTCCTGCACCCAATCCTGTACCCACAAAAAGAGCAGAGATATAGGGCTGTTTGTGATATTGTGACTCTGCTAGAATGGCACAATTGAGGTCGTTATCTATATATAATTTTAGATTTGGATACCTGCTTTGGAAGTACTCTTTGATATTTAGATGGCTTACTTTGATATTAGGAGAAGAGAGTATAGTACCATCTTTGACTTGCCCTGCAAAAGAGATTCCTATAAACTCTATATTAGGGTAGCGATTGAGATAGCTTTGAATAAACTCTATAAGGTCACCCTGTGTGGTGGGTTGGATATGCTCTTTGGGTATGTGCAGTCCATAGAGTTTACTGCGTAAATGTGTGCCACCTATATCAATACTAAGCCTTAGGGTTTGTTCTTTCATCCTCGTAATCTTTGTGATGCTTCATTTGGGTCTATTGGGTTTATCATCATCTGTGTTGCTACTTCAAATCCTGCATGTTGATATATGCGTGGAGTTATACGAAGGTAAAAACGACTAATTGTATCTATCTCATCAAAAAACTGTTCTGTTTGTGAATTTTTTTGGAGTGGTGCAACAGAAACAAAAAGGTTAAAATCAAAACTTCCTAGTGTATTGTCTAGGCTAGTACAAACCTTTGATAGTATTGAAGCTAGGCTTTTTAGCTCTTCTTGGTCTATAAGTTCTAATCTACTTAATCCTTCTTTTGCAACTATCATTACTTCAAATGGATATTCGCTCGCATAGGGACAAAATGCAACAAAATCACTATTTTCTGTTATTACACGATTGTCTTGATACTCTTGGACTATCACATCTTCTAATAATACATGTCCTGTATTATGGTAGTGTTGTGAGAATCGTTGGTATTTTTGGAGTAGGGTAGTTGGAATAATAGGCAAAGCTATAAGCTGTGTATGCGGATGCTCTTGTGATGCACCTGCTATGATACCTGAATTTTTAAATATAGTAAGAGAGAGAAGTTCTCTATTGTCTTTGAGATCTATAATACGATGTATAAGAGTAGTAAACCAATTGATATAAGTTTCAATACTCCATTTGTGCATCTCTTGGGTATGATGGGGTGTATCTATAAGAATCTCATGGGCACCAAATCCATTATGAGATTTAAAAATACCATTTTGTTTAAAATAGTTTTTTGTCTCTATGCCGACTGCTTTATAAAGGTTTGGAACAACACGATTTTGCCATCCTTTTTGGTTTGCTTGGCTTGTAGTGTCACGCAGAGCATAAATCTCTGGAGTTGTCATAGACTCACTTCCTTCACAAAAAGGACAATTACTTCCTTGAATGCTTTGTTGAGGTTGAGTACATAGAGGACGAGTTAATCTCTCTGGAGCAATAATAACAAATCTATCATCTAATAGATTGTAACGAATATCAGACATCTTTGACCTTTGGTAAAAAGTAAATTTATTTTATCCTAATATTCCCATAAGCTTTATTAAGATATAATTTATTTGTTAATAAAAATTATCCTTAAGGAATTAAATATGATCGTAACTAATAAAGCTCCAGATTTTACAGCAACAGCAGTACTTGGTAATAACCAAATTGTAGAAGATTTTAATCTTTATGAAAACATTGGTGAAAAAGGTGCAGTACTTTTCTTTTATCCACTTGATTTTACTTTTGTATGTCCATCAGAGCTTATCGCTTTTGATCATAGACTCAAAGAGTTTGAAGATAGAGGTATCCAAGTAATTGGTTGTTCTGTAGATTCTCAGTTTTCTCACTTTGCATGGAAAAACACAGCAGTGAATGAAGGTGGTATTGGGCAAGTTAAATATCCATTAGTAGCTGACCTTAATAAGCAAATAGCTAGAGATTTTGATGTATTGCTAGGGGATTCTGTAGCTTTGAGAGGTTCTTTTTTGATTGATGCTGATGGTACAGTTAGACATGCCGTAGTCAATGACCTTCCATTGGGTAGAAATATTGATGAGATGCTTAGAATGATTGATGCTATGTTGTTTACAAATGAGCATGGTGAAGTATGTCCTGCTGGTTGGGTTAAAGGTGATGAGGGTATGAAAGCAGATACTGAAGGTGTTGCTGAATATCTTGGTAAACACGCAGACGAACTGTAAATAAAATAGAGTGAGCCTTTTTGGTTTGCTCTTTTAATGGAAAACAATGAATTATTATATTGAGATACTCAAAGCATCAGGACTTAAGGCTACAGTTCAGAGATTAACTATCTTAGAAGTTATGTCAGACTCAGGTCATATTACTATTGATGGTTTATATCAACAAATCAATCAAACACATCCTACTCTATCTTTGGCTACTATATATAAAAATATAGTTATGATGATAGAAAAGAAAGTTGTAGTAGAGATTCCTATTGTAGGATCCAAATCTTATTACGAACTCAAAAAACAAGACCATATACATATTATTTGTAAGGAGTGTGGAGATGTAAGAGATAAAGAGATAGATCCTTCATGGCATACATCTTCTTTAGCAGATGATACTTTTTCATTATCTTATATGCAGATAAATCTTTATGGTACTTGTTTGGAGTGTCAATAGTGTATTACTACAGGGAACTTAAATCCCTGGAGCTTTCCACATAGACTCTAGCAATCTTTTATCTACAAGCTTGAGTTGCTCTTTATAGATCTCTTCCCATCTTTCTTTAATCTCTTGATACTGTGCAAAATTCTCTTTGTTAGGGTCAATAGTTCTCTCCCATACAACTAGCTCTTTGGCAACTTCATCTATACTTGTATAAATACCTGCACCCACTCCTGCTACCATAGCACCACCTAGAGCTGTTGCTTCTTTGACTATAGGAATATGAATAGATTTACCTGTAACATCTGCTAGTATCTGTGACCATAATTTTCCATGGCTTGCCCCTCCACCAAATGTAAGACTTTGGCTTGTCACACCTGAGAATTGATATATATTTTCTAGGTTAATTGCAGAGACTATACAAGCATTCTCTTCAAGGCTTCTAAACATACTTGATATATTACATCTATTACTATCTAGTGAGAGATTTAGAAAGGATGGACTAGCATGGTACCATTTACCATATTTCATAGCATCAGAAAATATAGGCATTATGCCATAAGAGCCTACAGGTATTTGACTAGCCATCTCTTCGAGCAGGGCATAAGTATCTATACCTCTTGTAAGTGCTTGGGCTTTTTGTGCTTGGCAAAAGACATCACGAAACCAACGCATTACAAGACCAGAAAAGAATGTAATACCTTCTGCTTGAGAGAGTCCAGATATAACATGAGGGTTAATACGAATATTCATATCTTTTGGTAGAGTACTATTGGCATCTATATTTACTATTTGTTGCCAAAAGCTTCCGCCTAATATGGCACTTTCGCCAGTTTTTACCACACCAAGTCCAGCAGAACCAAGCTGTACATCTCCACCACCCATTACTACTTTTGTACCTTTGGCTAGATGGGTTTGGTCACTAGCTTTTTGTGTTACTTCACCTATAACTTCTGAGGGTTCATATACAGGAGGAAAAATATCATCTTTGATACCTACTATTTTTGCTTGACTACTTTCCCATTTGCGTTTTGAAAGAGAAAATATACCGGTAGTTCCAGCATTAGAAGGGTCTGTAGCAATTACACCAGAGAGCTTGGCTAGTATCCAGTCACTAATCATTGAAATCTTATCAATCTTTTCATAGATAGCAGGTCTATTTTTTTTGACCCAAAGAAGTCTAGGTAATGCCCCTAGAGCAAATGTTTGACCAGATTGAGCATAAAATTTTTCTTCTATGCCTGTAGAGAGTTCTTTGAGTTGTTTTACTTCTTTGGAGGCTCTTGCATCCACATTTGCAACACCCCATATTTCACGACCATATTTATCATAAAGTATAATTCCCTCACGCATACTAGATGCCGTAACGGCTTGTATTTGTGTAGGTTTTATTTGAGCTTTTTCTATGGCTTTTTGAATACACTCTTGAGCAATTTTCCAATTAGCTCTAAAGTCAAACCCCATTGAGTTTTCTATACCTTCTTCTGATAGATGTGACCACTCCTGCTGACCTACAGATATTTGTCTGCCAGCAGTGTCAAAAATAATAGCTCTTATGCTTCCTGTACCTGCGTCTATTGTCATAAGATATGCCATATTTATACCTTTTTAGTTAGTAGACCACAGTGCAATTTTCTCTGTATACTCTTGGAGTATTTCCAGTCCACTTTTCTCATCTAGTGCTTGTATAGAGAGGTTGAGGTGGTCACTGTATTGGTCTGGAATCATAAGTATCCAGTCTGTTTTATTAATCCAAGTTTTAACTCCATCTGCTGATGATGATTTTTTATCTTTGGCATCTTCTAGGAATTTACGCATCATTTTCCCTTTGAGTGCCTGAGAACACTCTATTTGGGTTTGATGATAATAGAATGGTTCCAAGTTATCTACTAAGTCTGACATTTTTACATCATGTGTAATCATAAGCTCTAGTATTTTAATAGTTGCATACATAGAATCTCTATAAACAGAGAACTCTGTAAATGCAAAGTTTCCATCAACAGTAGCGATGAGGTCATATTTCTTTAACTCTTCAGCTTTGAAGTTTGAGTATTTTCCTCTCTCTATATCTAAATTCTTATAATAGATAATATCAGGTGCCCAAGTAGGTAAAAATACCTTTTTCTTTCCACTTTTTTCTGCTTCAAGATCCAAGAGTGTTAGCACGACTTGAAGTGTATCTTGAATAGAGAGTAGCTTTCCATTATCACAAACAATATCAAGTTTTTGACCATAAGGATAGAGCAAGAAACCAGCATCCAAACCTAGACCCTTAACAATATTTTGTGTATCTTTTACAGATTTGTTAACGAGTGATTTGAAGTTTGCAAGATGATGGGCATCATAATAGTTATTAAAAATCATATTATCAACATGAAGATTATTAAGTATACTAGGGAAAATTTCAGAAGAGAGACCATGCATCAAATCAACTGCTACACGACAATCAACACAGGCAAAGAGTCTTTTTTGATAGCTCTCCTCCATGCTTCTTTTGTAGGCTGATATCTCTTGTTCTCTTAGTCCTTCTGATATTTTTCCTATCTGAGAAAAATCTACGCGTCTAAAAGTCTCTTTGAAGTATGCTTTTTCTATCTTTTTTGCAACATCATTATTGATACGCAGTGCTTCACTATTAAAGAATGTTATTGCCGTAGTCGTTGTATCTTCTCTGTTTTGGCGGAAATATATTCCTGCATCATAATCAGCATGGTTTGCTAGGTTGAAGCGAAGTACGGAAGATGGAATACTTTTGAGATCTACTACATTAACACCAGCTGAAAGCATACCGCCTATAAATGCTCTTTTGAGCATTCGTGAACTAGGATGATTATCTCGTCCAATAAGGAGTGTAGAGCCAACAGGGAGTTGCGCTCCAAATGCTTCTGCTAGTTTTGTAGCCATCTCACAAGAGAGTTCTACATTTGATTTTCCCTCAACAATACCATTTTCAAAAATAGAGTTTTTATAACGACTTCCTAATATAACATTACTACTAATAATAGATGCTGACTCTATAGCTTTGTTTGGCCATACGGTTATATCTTTTTCTACAGTAACTAATTCACCTATTTCACAACCCTCAGCTAGGATAATTCCTGCTGTCATTTTGGAGTTTTTGCCAATAATATTGTTATTACAAATAATAGAATTATCTATTTTTGTACCTTTTTGTATCTCTACATTATCCCAAATAACAGAGTTACTAACTTTACTATCTTCTCCAATAGTTACATTATCTCCAATAGTTACATTTTTGAGTTTTGTTCTTGTGCCTATAGTAACATTATTACCTAGTACAACTTTACCAATAATCTCTACACCCTCTTCAAGTCGAGGGGTCTCGTCACTATAAAGTAACCCATCAGGATAGTATCTCTCTTTGTTTCGTATAGGAAACTTGACTCTATCGCTCATAATATCTTCATGTACTTCACGATAACTATCAGGGTTTCCTACATCTCTCCAGTAGCCAGAAGCATTTCCTGCTATAAGCTCTACACCCTCTTTCATAAGAAGAGGAAAGAGATCTTTGGCAAAATCAAAGTTTTCACCTTTTGGGATATAATCTAATATTTGTGGTTCTATAATATAGATACCTGTATTAATAGTATCGCTAAATACTTCACCCCAACTAGGCTTTTCTAAAAACTTCTCTATTCTTCCCTCATTATTTGCAATAACTACACCAAACTCTAGTGGATTTTCTACCGAAGTAAGTGTAATAGTGAGTTGAGACTCTTTACTTTTATGATAATCAAATATTTCTTGAAAATCAAAATCAGTAACTAAATCTCCTGATATAATAATAAAATTTTCATCACCTATATGCTCTTGGGCTAATTTGACAGCTCCTGCTGTACCATAGTCATCATCAGGAATAACATAAGTAATTTTCATTCCAAAGTCACTCCCATCACCAAAGTGATTTTGTATCACCTCAGGTTTAAAGTAGAGCAGTACAATAAATTCTTTAATACCTAAATCTCTAAGATTTATCATTGTTTGTTCCATCATAGGACGATTGATAATAGGTAACATTGGTTTTGGTCTTGAGTGGGTAAGTGGTTGGATTCGTGTTCCAAATCCTCCTGCCATTACAACAGCTTTCATCGAGTGACTCCTTGAATAATAAACTCTTAACATTGTATTCAGATGAGTTTAAAAAGAGTCTAAAAATCGCTGTTTAGGCTTAAAATTATCGTAATAGTATAGATATTGTTACATAGTTATATCAATATTCATCACCTGACCCTAATAGATGATTTTAACAATTTAAAAATACACCTAAATTAAACTATATAAGTAGTTTCAATTATGGGAAATATTTAGAAAATAAGCAAAATTGTTAAAATTTTGCTTACTCTTAACTCTGTATTAATATGGTTGAACACCAATATAGTTACCTGAAGGATTGTATCTACATACTACAATCACACCATTTTCAAATCGACCTGTTTTGATAATGGCACTTCCGCAACCTATCTCTGTAGAATCTTTCCAAATTATTTGTGTATAGTGTCCACACATAGCTCCATCAATACAACTATTACTTGCATAATCATAATCAGATTTCTCTTCATACCACATATTAGTAGAAATAGTGTAATCAATATTATAAGTAGCTATTGCCAAATTTTCTCCATAAGGAGTATCTGGGTCATGTTCCATAGTTCCTTTTGTTGCTAACACTTCTGCATACGCTTGTGCTGTTGATGCTATGGTTGTACTCCAAGAGACATCAGCACCAGAGTATAGCTCTTGTCTAATTGCATTATGTCTAGCAACTACAGCTTCAATATCAGAAGTTAAACTACTATCCTCTTCATTAGGGGTTGAACCATCATCAGTTCGTACACATCGAACATTTGCTTTTCCACTAAAGCCTATAGGGTCTCCTATCTCGCTACCATATTGAGATGCTCCCTCTTTAGTCCTAACATATCCATCAGAAACCACTTCAGCTGTACATGTACTAAATCTCTGAACAGGAGTATCACCTTGTGCATTCATATTATAATGAAAATCTTTAGACTCATCAAGTGTTGGGAGTCTCCAATCATTATAGCCACCAAAACTCAAATCAGCACAAAAAGTAAGAGCTTCTGCTAACTCTTCATGACCTAGTAGGGCGTTTTGCCACATAAGTCCTGTGGTGCTACTTGTAAATAGAGTCCCATCTTGACTTCCTACATAAGTAGATGTTTTTGTCTCTTCTTCTTCACCTAAATCAAACTTATCAAGGGCATCTAGCTTACTCTGCTCTGTAGCGTCTACACCACTCATAATCTCTTTGGCATCGGCAACATCAGAGAGTCCCTCATCTGCAAAAGCTAGACCTACATCTGTCTTATTATCAAGTATCGTTGCATCATCACCCTGTGCACCATTCATAACTGCCAAGATAAAGAGTGAAGGAGCAATACTTCCACTCATAAGCTCACTCTCCCAGTATTCTTGACCATCACTATCTGCACTTCTTTGAAAGAGGTTATAATAGATAGCCACAATAAAGACATTAATATCAGTCACATCTCCATAGAGTGCTTCTGTCTCATCTTGGTCAAAAAAGCTATTTGCTATCCCTTCAAGATTTAATCCTGAATCATAAATCCAATAATTAAGTCCCGCACTATCAGGTGCTCTATCAAATGTAGCTATATAGAGCTTAGCCACGCTCTCTTTGGTAGGTGTGGTAGCCTGAACCTCTACTACCATAAGTAGTATCAAAAACAATAATCTCATCCGCATATCATCTCCTTTTTATATAGTTGTACCTATTTGTACCTCTACAGTATAGTAAAAAGAGACTTAGATTATTATTTTATATTATTATTTTTTTATATTCTCTCTAACTCTTCTAGCCAAGCTCTTCTATTGGCATCACTTGGCATCTTCCAGTCTGCTCTAGGGCTTAGGCTTATAGTACCTACTTTTGGACCGTCTGGCATACAGCTTCTTTTGAACTGTTGGGTAAAAAAACGGTTGATAAATACGATAAGCCACTTTTTAATAGTAGCTCTCTCATAGGTATCAAATGCTATATCAGCCAAGTAGAGTACCTTGCTAGGTTTAGCCCCATACTTAATAATGTGATACAAAAAGAAATCATGCAACTCATAAGGTCCAATAATAGACTCTGTCTCTTGTGCTATTTGATCCCCTTGATGAGGGAGAAGCTCTGGAGAGATTGGAGTGTCTAAAATATCGTGGAGTATAGAGGCTATAGCTTGGTTACTTGTAAAGTACTCTATAACATACTGGATAAGTGTTTTTGGGATACTAGCGTTTAGAGCATACATACTCATGTGATCCCCATTATAAGTACTCCAACCCAATGCTATCTCACTTAAATCACCTGTACCAATAACCAAGCCTCCCTCTTTGTTTGCCATATTCATCAAAAGAGAGGTTCTTGCTCTTGCCTGTACATTTTCGTAAGTTACATCTAGCACCTCTTGATGATGCCCTATCGCCTCAAAGGTCTCTAGTGAGAGTTGTGTAATATCAATGCTTTTGAGTGTTACACCTAGAGCTTCACAGAGTAGGGTGGCGTTTGTTTTGGTGCGTGTGGTTGTGCCAAACCCTGGCATAGTCACAGCCACAATATCTTTGAAGTCCCACCCCATTATCTCAAAAGCTCTATGTGTAGACAGAAGAGCCAAAGAGGAGTCAAGCCCTCCAGAGATACCAATATGGGCTTTTTCTATATAGGCTCTTTGCATCCTTTGGATAAGGCTATGGGCTTGGATATTGACTATCTCTTCACATCTATGAGCCTTCTCTTCCAGATTAGATGGGACAAAAGGGTGTGCATCTACAAACCTATCCAACAGACGCAGGGCAGGGGGGGGAGCTATGGGGACTCTTCGTACTCTACTGCACTCTCCATCACCAAAACTCCCCTCACTCAGACGCAACCATACAAGCTTTTGCAAATCTACATCGGCGGTTATAAGTTGATTGCTCATAGCAAACCGCTTACTTCTTGCAAGGAGTGACCCATATTCACAAATAAGGGCATCGCCTCCAAAGATAGTATCTGTAGTAGACTCACCCACACCACTAGAGCTATAGGCATACGCACACATGCCCCTAGCACTCTGCGAACGCACCAAGCTCTCACGGTACTGGGCTTTTCCAATAAGCTCATTACTTGCAGAGAGATTAACTATTAGGGTAGCCCCACTACTAGCCAATGCACTACTAGGAGGTGTCACAGCCCAGAGGTCTTCGCATATCTCTACCCCAAAAACAAGCGTCTCACCACGCCCAAAGAGCAGGTCAACCCCAAACGGTACCTCATCACCCATAAACTCTATAGAGGCATTGCGTATATCTTTACCACTTCTAAATTGCCGTTTTTCATAAAACTCTCTATTATTTGGAAGATAGCTCTTTGGAACTACTCCTAATACCTCTCCCAACTGAATCACCACAGCACAGTTATAGAGCCTATTTGCATCCATAATCGCCACCCCAATAACTCCAACGGTAGAGATATTTTGTGACTCTTTTAAAATCTTGGCAAATGCTTCGTGTTGGCTCTGATAGAGTGTCTGTTGCAAAAAGAGATCACTAGCGGTGTATCCTGTGAGTGTAAGCTCTGGAAATACCACGACACTAACCTCTTGTTTGTAGGCTTGATGAAGAAGAGTTATAATCTCTTTGGCGTTTGATTGTGGGTTTGCGATGGTTGTTTGGTTGATTGCGGTGGCTATGCGGTAGAATCCATGCATGGGTAGAACTCCTTTGGTAAGGCAGGAGAGGTCTCCTACCATTTTGTATTAGTCGCGACTAGGCACAACTCTTATTGATTCAATAGCATCCCCTTGGTCTATACTATCCAAAACAGAAAAGCTCTGAGCATCATCATCTTCTATCCCACCAAAGACTGTATGCACACCATCAAGATGAGGCGTAGCTACAAAAGTGATAAAGAACTGACTCCCACCAGTATTAGGTCCTGCGTGTGCCATAGAAAACGAGCCTCTTTTGTGAGCTACTCCATTATCTGTCTCACAAGCAATAGCCCAATCTGGTCCACCTGTCCCTGCCATTGCTTGGTTTCCTGTAGGTCCAGAGTGAGGGCACCCACCCTGAGCCATAAAGTTAGGAATCACACGGTGAAATGCTAGATTGTCATAAAATTTAGAGTTTGCCAACTCTGCCATGTTTGCTACACTATTTGGTGCTAACTCTGGAAAAAGCTTGAGCCAAATTGTCCCTTTGCTTGTAGTTACCTCTGCATATTGTAACTGTGCTAATGCCTCTGAAGATAGATTATACTCTTTTAATTGCTTTCCAAACATTGTTGTTTAGTCCTTATTAGTTAAAATTTGGATATGATTATAGCTAAATTTTTTTTAGGAATGATTATGAAACTATCTGTTGCACTTGACCTACCCTCTGCGGATGAAAATATTGCTCTTGCTACCTCCTTGGCTGAGTATGATATATGGATGAAAGTAGGCTTTAGAAGCTATATCCGTGATGGTAAACCATTTATCCAAGCTCTCAAAGAGATAAACCCAAACTTTAAGATTTTTCTTGATCTAAAACTCTATGATATTCCAAACACTATGGCTGATGCTGCTGAGGAGATTGCCAAGTTGGGAATAGATATGTTTAATATCCACGCAAGTGCAGGGGTGGTGGCTATGCGTGCAGTGATGCAGAGACTAGAGCAGTATCCAAACCGTCCTCTAGTACTAGCAGTCACAGCTCTTACCTCTTTTGATGAAGAGAACTTTCAAGCTATCTACGAAAAAAGCATAGACCAAAAAGCCCAACAGTTTGCCAAAATGAGCTATGCTAGTGGTTTAGATGGTGTGGTCTGTTCTGCTTTTGAGAGTAGAATGATTAAAAATGCAACAAGCCCCAACTTCCTCACCCTCTGCCCTGGTATCCGCCCTTTTGGTGAAGATGCAGGAGACCAAAAGAGAGTAGCCACCCTAGATCTAGCCAAACAAGAGGGGGTAGACTTTCCTGTCATTGGACGACCAATCTATAAAGACAGCAACCCAAAAGAGAGAGTAGAGAAGATTTTGGAGAAGATAGGGGAGTAGATGCACTACCAGCAAATCAAAGTCAAAGTACAAACCCACCACAAAGCCCCCTACTTTATGGGTTCTGCTCTGCGTGGGGCGTTTGGATATGCTCTTAAAAAAGTAGTCTGTATCAACCCCTCCTATCAGTGCCAAGGGTGCTTTGCCCAACAAAATTGTCTCTATTATGACTTTTATGAAGCCCAAAATAGCTATCACAGCTACCGCTTTGAGACAACACTAGGGAGTGAATTATTTGATTTTTCTCTTTTTGTTTTTTCCTCTAATAGTGACAAACTCGCTTACATTATAAGTAGCATACACAAGATGCTCACCCAAGTGGGTCTAGGGGGTAGCAAATTGACCTTTGATACCTTTGAGATATTTTTAAATGCAAAGCCCATCTATGCCAAGGGACTTTTTGAGCCTTTGGAGAGTAGACCCAAAGAGTTTACCCCCACAAAATCACCAAACAAAAACATCACCCTAGACCTCATCACACCTCTACGCATCAAAAAAAATAACCGTTTCCTCAGAGACTCTGTAGAGCTTAACGATATACTCCGCTCTATCCACCAACGAGAGAGACAAATCTACCACAAAGAACCCTATGCCAAACTAGACTATACACCAAGCTATCAAATAATTTCTAGCTCCTTATACCACAAAAAAATTATCAGAAAAAGCAACCGCCAAAAGAGCAAAATGAATATGGACGGCATTATGGGAATCATACAGATACAAAACCTCGACCCCAAAAGCTACAACCTCCTCAAACTCGGAGAGATTCTAGGCGTTGGCAAACAGACCGTTATGGGATTGGGGAGTGTTAGAGTTCTTTACTAGACATCTTTTGGCTTATTATTAAGATATAATAGTTCCAATGATTTATGGAGGAAAAGATGAGTAAATATTTGTATGGAGCAAGTGTACAAGGGATTCAAGATTTTATCTTTGCAACAAATAAGCTTCAAGAGATTGTAGGAGCTAGTGAGATTGTCAAAGATATAGCAAATGAATTTAGTAAAAATTATAAGCCTAATGAGACTTTAATCAATACGGCAGGTAACATAAAAGCCGTATTTAATAGTTATGATGAGTGTCAAAAAGTGGTTTTAAATTTTCCAAAAATTATTTCTCAAAAAGCTTATGGTATTACACTATCTCAAGCAGTTATAAAATTTGATGGAGATGCGAAAGATTATATTAACGATTTAGAAACAAATTTAAAAATCCAAAGAAATAAGCCCTCTATCCCACTTGATATGAGTATTAATCTTATGAAACTCAATCCAAAAACTGCTAGACCTGCTATAGTAAAAGATAAGGATAGGGCGACTTCTCAAAAATTAGAAGCAAATAAAAAATTTTACAAAGACAATCCACATGTCACTGAGTTTAAAAACTTCTCTTATATGAAAAATGGCAAAGGCAAAATAGCAGTAATTCATATAGATGGAAATGGGTTAGGTAAACTTATTCCACAACTAGGATCTAAACTAAGTAAATTCTCTTTAGAATTAGATAAAGGCACAAAAAAGGCTGTAAAAGATGCTAAAAGAGACTCTATGCACATTAGAGAAGTTATCGTTGGTGGTGATGATGTAACTGTAATATGCAGTGCCAATGATGCCCTAAATTTTACAAAAAACTTTTTAAATAATTTTGAAGAGAATACTAATAAAAAAAATATAAAAGAGCTAAAGGGTATCAAGGAGAAACTCACCGCCTGTGCAGGGATAGCCTACTGTAATGAAAAATACCCTTTTCACTATGCTGTAGATTTGGCAGAGGCTCTATGTGGGGTGGCTAAAAATCATTCAAGCAGAGAACACTCTTGTTTGATGCTTCACAATATCCAAGGCTCACACTATCAAAATTGGGATAAGTTTGTAGAAGATGAGCTTACCATTAGAAATGATAATCAAATTATTAGATGTGATTTTGGAGCTTATTATTTGTATAAAGAAGATGAAGCAAATATACAAGACTTTATCTATACTATAGAGGCATATAGATGTGATAATAGCCCTATATCTAGGCTTAGAGAGTGGTTGAGTGAACTTTACAAGAGTGATACCAATGCAAAAAATCTACTTAAAAGAGTAAACACTATAGTCAAAGAGAAGGATAATTGGAACTGTGAGATTATGGATAATAATTTGAAGTTTTTTCATAAGGATTTATCTAATGAGAATCTTATTATCAAAAAAGATGATTATATGAAAACCCCCATCTACGATATACTACAAATACTTTCAGTCACAGATATACCAAAGGAGACAAAATGACTCTAAAATACACACTTACATTTTTTGACTATTGGCATTTGGGTTCTGGACTTAGTGCTGGGGCTAAATTAGATAGCTCTGTGGTAAAAGATAGTGATGGATTGCCTTATGCTCCTGCTAAGACGATTAAAGGTCTAGTACGAGAAATGGTAGTATTAGAAACATTAGAAATAAACTTTTTACATCAGTGTTATTTTGCTAATGCCACTATCAAAAAAGATGAAAAAAATGAAATAATATCAAACAAACTTCAAAATAATCTTTATGATGTTATTGCTTCTACTAAAATAGAAAATGGCATTGCCGTTGATGATAGCCTAAGAGAGATAGAGGTGGTTATTCCTCTTACTCTTTATGGTGAGATTTTAGATGTGCCAAAAGAAGACTGTGATAAGTTAAAACAAGCTCTTAAAATGATAAAACGCATGGGGCTTAATCGTAACCGTGGTTTGGGTAGATGTGAGTTCAAGGAGATAAAATGAGAGAATTAATCTATGAAGTAGAGTTTTTAAGTGATATTGTTTTACCTGCTACTTCAAATACAGAGGGAAATATACAAAATTTAGATTTTATAGCAGGGTCTAACTTTTTGGGTATGGTGGCTAGAGAGTATCCTGAATTTCAAAAAAGAGGTATAAGCTTTGATATTTTTCATAGTGGAAAAGTTAGATTTGGAGATGCTCATATTTTACACGATGGCAAAGAGACTTACAAAATGCCCTTAAGTTACTTCTTTGATAAAGGCAAAGAAGAAGAGCTTTATAACCATCATCTTATAGAAGATTTTAAAGTATTTGACCAACTTAAACAAAAAAGAAATGGATATATTACTAAAGATAATGAAGTTATATATATAGACTACAACTATGCTCAAAAATCAGCCTATGACAAAACAAATAGAAAAAGTCTTGATGGTTCTATGTTTGGCTACTCTGCGATGAGAAAAGGGCTTAAGTGGAGATTTTCTATCAAAATAGATTATGATATGAAACCAAAAGATTTACAACTTTTAGAAGAGACAATAGTCGGTCAAAAAAGATTAGGTAAATCTAAATCTGCTCAATATGGCAGTGTATCTATCCAAAAAGTAGAGAGACAAAGAGAGTCTATAGAAGATAAAAAAGCTCAAACTATTATACTCTATGCTAACTCTCGTCTAGCTCTTGTGGATGAAGAGGGTAATCCTACTTATGATTTAAGTTATATTTGTAAAGGTGTAGAGGTAGATTACGCTAAATCTCAAATTAAAACCTCATCATTTACCCCCTATAATGGAGCGATGCAGACTAAAACCTATGAGAGAGCGTGCATCAATAAAGGTTCAGTGATAGTCTTAAAGAGTGCTACAAAGAAGCAGTTAGCAGATATTCAAAAGGGAGTAGGTGCATATCTTGCAGAGGGTTTTGGTGAGATTTTAGTCAATCCTAGTTTTTTGATGGCTAGAGACGGGTTTAGCTTAATTAAAGAAGATAAGAGGATAAATGAAGAGATAAAAAAGATAAAAAGTCCTTTAGGCAAGTTTTTACGCCAAAGAGAAGATACTAAGCAAGATAAACTAAATATTTTAGATGAAGTAGATACATTTATATTAGACAATAAACCTCTTTATAAAAAAATAAAACCCTCTCAATGGGGTAAAATAAGAAGTATATGTACAAGTGGAGAAGAGGGCTTTAAAGAAGAGATAGAAAAATATATCTCAAGTGGTGTTAAGCAGTGGGAAGAGAAACAGATAAAGAAACTATTGGAAGTATCTGATAATTTAGAATTTATAAAACTCCTCTCTATCCAAATGCCAAAGCAAAAAGATACTAAAAAGGAGCAAGAAGATGGAAACTAGACATATAGCCCATATCATCATAGAAGCCCAAACACCCCTAAAAGTTGGCTCAAATGCTAGTGATTTTTTGCAAGATAGCCCAGTTCAAAAAGATTGGAATGCATTGCCTATGATTTTTGGGACATCTATAGCAGGGATACTTAGAAAAGATTTTAAGGGTGATAAAAACAAATTGTTTGGTGATGAAAATAGTAATAATAAAGATGCCAAAGGTTCTGAACTTATTATATCTAATGCCTTGCTTTTAGATGAAAATGGTAAAGTTAATGAGAATTTGATTTTAGAGAAAGATAGAACAAAATTTTTAAAACTCTTTGATAATTTACCAATAAGAGAACATACAGCTATCACAAATAAAGGGGTAGCAGATAATAATAGTAAATTTGATGAAGAGGTAGTTTATAAAGGCACACAATTTAAATTTAGTATAGAGATGATAGAAGATGATGAAGTAAGTTTTAAAAAGATTTTAAATCTACTCTATAGGAACTCTTTTATAATTGGTGGAGGAGGCACTAAAGGTTTTGGAAAGATAGACATAAAAGAGATAAAAATATCAAGTTTTGATAAAGACTCTTATGAAGGTTATTCAAGTGGTCTAAATCATAAATTATCAAATAACCGTAGGGTCGATTTATCGACCATCATATCAGATATCTATAGCGTTTACAGTCTCAAAATAACCCCCGATGATTTCTTTATGTTTGGGAGTGGTTTTGGAGATAGTGACGCAGACCAAACACCTGTATATGAGAAAGAGGTAGATTATGAAAACGCAAAACTTAGTGATAAACAAATCCTTATTCCTGCCAGTTCTATCAAAGGGGCATTGTCTCATCGAACTGCTTTCTACTACAACAAAGAGATGTTGAAACAGAATAAAGACCATACTCAAGTTGGCGAGAAAAATGATGCAGTCAAAGTCATATTTGGACACAAAAAAGAGTTGGCAGAAGATAAAAAAACAGAACTTGGAGAAAAAGGAAAGATACTTATCTCTGATTGTTTCAAGGATTTTGATGAAAAGAAGCAGACCAAAACATTTGACCATGTAAGTATAGATAGATTTACAGGTGGGGCGATAGATGGACATCTGTTTCAAGAGAAAACCATAGCCAAAAATGGAGATGATGATTGGTATGATATTGAGATACTATTAGAGAAAAACATTACACAAGAGTATATCAAAGCCTTTGAGTTAGCACTAAAAGATATATGTAATGGTATGCTCTCTCTTGGTGGTATGACAACTAAAGGGCATGGGGTGTTTAGTGGTAAATTGTATAGAGATGAAGAGAAGCTATGAATTTTAATAGTGACTTTTTAAACTACCAACCTATCTTTACAGCAGAAGAGACAAAAAAATTAGATGAGATTAATGAAACCCTCTCCTTAAAAGCATTTTTGGAGAACAAAAACCTTGTAAAGAAGTTTGGATTTGATTTTGTATATACCTCTGCTAAAATAGAGGGTAATACCTACTCCAAAGCTGACGCTCTTACACTATTAGAGTATGGGCGAACTAGTGGAGGCAAAAGCTACAGTGATGCAAAGATGCTACTCAATCTCCAAAAGGGCTTTAAGTTTATACTCACTGATGATTGTGCTATCAATAAATATAAGATTAGAACTATTCACCATATACTAGCTAGTGATTATATTCCTACGAGTGATGCTCTCACACTAGAGAGTCAGATGGACAAGATACTTGACACGGCTCAAACCATAGACAATCCTTATGATAAAGCTCTCTATCTACACAACAATTTAGCATACTTACAATACTTTGCAGATGTCAATAAACGCACAGCAAGAACTATGCTCAATCTCTCACTAATTTGTGATAACAAAATGCTACTTATCCCACAAGAGGCTTTGATAGTTACTTATATAGAGGGTATTTTGGAATACTACGAAAATGGCACAGCAGACAAATCAAAAGAGTTTTTTATCAAGAGCTATGAAAGCATGGAAGCCCAAGCAAAGGAGATAGGCTATGGAAAAGAGTAGAGAAGAGATAATAGAGTATATCAATGGACTAAAAAACTATCAAGGATATGTGCAGTTTTCACACCGTCCTATAGATAAAGAGAGAGATATTTTTTATGATAATAAAGAGGTGAAAATAGAAGATGAAAATGGCTTTATCTATGAGGCACATTTTTATAATGGCAAAAACTCTATAACTATTAAACAAGTGAATAATCATTGGTTAGTAGATGAAATAGAAAATACACCTCTTGATGATACTCAAATATATTTATCAGATATAAAAGAGTTTAATTATAATATTAAAATGGCTCAAATATGGGAAGCTAAAGTAGATGATTTATGTGCAAGTATGAAAGTGAAAAAACTTCAAAAAGTGGTTTTTGTGGGGTTTGAAAAAGGAGAATCAAAATGATAACAGCACCATTTAATTTTGTACCACTCAGTAATAAAGTATTTTTTCCACCATGGGCTGATGAGGTAAGCCATGATATACCATTTGAAGATGGAGAGAGTGGGACTATAGATATCACTATCACGGCTAAGAGTCCTATATTTATAAGAGATAATGTAAATCCTGAACAGTTTTGTAGCTATAATAAGGAGTATTATATTCCCTCTACGAGTGTTAAGGGTATGGTACGGAGTGTTTTGGAAATTATGAGTTTTTCTAAGATGAGTATGATTGATGATGATACTTATGCAGTTAGGGATTTATCTAGCTCAAAAAATTTTTATATGAGTCAAATGAGTCAACTCGAAGAACCTCTTACACATTGTGGTTGGCTTAAAAAAGATGGAGATGGATTTCTTATTGAAGATTGTGATATTCCTGCGAGAATTAGACATGAGGAGATAGATAAAGCAACAGGTAAAACTTTTGCAGAAGAATTTAAAAATGTTGGATTTGAGAAGACTTCAGAATACAAATATAATATTTTAGGTAAAACACATCAAGAAGTTACAGTTGGTGAACTTTATAACTCTACGACTAATGCCAAGTATGATAAACGACTTTTTTGTAAATATTCTAATAATGGTAAAGAGGGTACTCTTGTAGTTACAGGACAACCAACTCCTAGAAGAGATACAGGTAAAATGGGTGATGGAAAAGGTTTTGAGTTTATATTTTTTGATTCAAAAAAAGAGATAAAATTAACTACAAAAAATATGAAAGATTTTCTCTTTGCCTATTTTGATAAAAGAACAACAGAACCCAAAGAGTCACCTGATTGGACTTACTGGAAAAAGAAATTAGAAAATGGTGGTAAAGTTCCAGTATTTTTTCAAAAAAATGGAAATGAAGTAGCTCATTTTGGATTATCATATCTGTATAAACTACCTTATAAACATAGTGTAAAAGATGGTTTAAAAGAGGCTCATTTTGATAATAGATTAGATTTGGCTCAAACAATATTTGGATATACTAATAAAGATAATGCCTTAAAAGGTAGAGTGCAATTTTCTCATCTTAAAGCAGTATCAAATATAAAAGAGCTAAAAGTTAGAACCGAAGTATTAGGAACACCAAGGGCATCATATTATCCAATTTATGTAAAACAGCAAGAGGAAAAACTATTTACAACTTTTATGGATGATTTTGATATTGCTGGTTGGAAAAGATACCCTATTCATAGAGGTAGTGGTGTAACTAAAACAGAAGATACAGGTAATGCCAATGTAGGAACTACTTTTGCTCCACTTAAAGATGGTGTAGTTTTTAGAGGTAAGCTTAGATACCACAATCTAAAAAAAGCAGAATTAGGAGCGTTGTTATCTGCTCTTACTTTTCACAATACAAAAGAATGTTATCACAATATAGGCATGGCAAAGTCCTTAGGATATGGTAAAATAGATATAAAATTAGATGTAGTTAAAAATTTGGATATATACTTAAAAGCGTTTGAACTTAATGTTACAGAATATATTCCAAATTGGAGTAAAAGCTCTCAATTACAAGAACTTTTAACAATGGCAACAGAACAAAATAATAGTAAAAATTCTAAATTAGAATATATGAGTTTAGAAGATTTTGCCCAAAATAAAACAGGAAAAAAATACTGTTTAAGAAGTTATACAACACTAAATAAGATAAAAGTTTCTAACATAAGAAGTTTGATTTTAAAAGAAGATTTAGAAGGATTAAAACAAAAACAAATCAAAAGAGAAGAAGAAGAGACAGAACTTCAAAAAAAGAGAGAAGAAGAAAAATTACTTATAAAAGAGAAAAAACTATTATTGGAAGAAGAAAGAAAAAAGATAGAACAAAAAGAACTTGAATTTAAAAAAGCTATAAATAGCAAAAATCCTCAAATAATTCAAAACTTCATAGACAAATATAAAGACTATGAGAAAATAGATGAAATCATAGCCAAAAAAGATACTTTACAAAAAGAGCAACAAAATAGTAAACATCAAAAAGTCAATGATAGCTTTAAGAGTGCATATAATGCTCTACAAAAGAAAAAAGCAAATCAAAAGCAATATAAAAAAGAGTTAGATAAATTTATAAAAAAATGGACAGCTTCTAAAAATAATAAGGGTTCAGAATATATTTTAGATGAGGTTAAAAAAATAAAATAATGCGACTCACAAAAAAACAACACCAAGCCATCAAGCAGAGCTTTTTAGAGAGTTTTGGAGAGGGTGAGATATATCTTTTTGGTAGTCGTGTGGATGATACCAAAAGAGGAGGGGATATTGATTTGTATATTATTCCCCAACAAGAGCTGAGTGTGGCTACGCTTTTTGAGCAAAAGATAGATTTTTTGGGTAGACTCCAAGAGAGAATAGGTGAACAAAAGATTGATGTCCTGCTCTCAAAAGACAAAAGTCGTCCCATAGAAAAAGAGGCATTATCTACAGGAGAAGCACTATGAGAAGAGATATAGTAATAGAGAAGATAGAACGCATTTCGTATGAGTGCGAGAGACATATTTTGAGGATTTCAGAGGCGGTGGAAGATTTGGAATCTATCATGCCTTTAGATAGCACAAAATATCTTGCCTTACAAAAAGAGGAAGTCCAAGCTTTAGACCAGTTTCTTTTTAGGTTTTCTAAGCTTCAAGATGCCATAGGACGCAAATTTTTTAAACAGATATTAATACTCAAAGAGGATGATGAACTCTTGATAACCAATATGCCTTTTATTGATATTTTGAATAGTCTTGAAAAACTTGGTCTGCTAGAGAGAAAAGATTGGCAAAGATTACGAGATATTAGAAATGAACTAGTCCATAACTATGATGATGCACCCGAAGAGATGGCAGAGGCTATCAATAGCATATACAATGAGAGAGATACACTTATTGGTATTTATATAGAAATAAAAGCTTACTTTGAGAAAATCAGATAGTCAAGACAAAGGAGTCAAAATGAGACAGATGATACTACTATTTAGCCACTCTTTAAGTGATGCACAAAAAGCAGATGCAAGAGAGAACTATGGTATAGATATATTTATACCCCTAAGAGAGGATATGCAAAAACTTTGGAGCAGTATACCAGCTCAGAGCGAAGATATATCTAACCATATCCAACCCATCAAAGCCTTTGTAGAAGAAGTGAGTAGAGAGGGGGATGTGGTGCTTATACAAGGAGATTTTGGAGCTACTTACGCTCTGGTGAATTACTGCCAATCCCTAGAGCTTGTGACACTCTACGCCACTACCAAGCGAAATGTAGTAGAGAAGTCTATAGATGGAAAAATGGTGAAAACTTCGGTTTTTGAGCATGTACGGTTTAGAGAATATATATAAAGGATAGTTATGTGTATTATAAAATGGAAAGAAGTGAAAGATTTGATTTCAAAGCTATGGGATATTGTTAGTAGTTGGTGGGCGGTGGTACTTTTTGTATTGATTTTTATAAATGGGTTATATATCGCTAAAAATATAAAATGGGGTAATAACTTTGATACCTATAATACTATAGGAGTATCTGCCACCGTGGCTATATCTTTTTTGGCTTTTGTGGCATATATACAATTTTCTAACAACCAACACAAAAAAACAAAATATATTAAATGGTTAAATAATTTAGCTACCAAAGAGAAACAAGCTGCTCTTATGATACATTTTGGTGGTACAGGTGCAAGTCCTAAAAATGATATGAAAAATTTTGCTAGAGATGAGCTAAAGATAGATGATGGTCATATAGAATTTCGATCATTTGGAAAAGATAACACAGTTACTAGAGATGATATAAATGATTTGAAAAGTTTTATAGAAGAATTTCAATCAAAATATGGTCATGTAGATGAGGTATCTATCTTTATAAAAGGTGCAAGTCCTGCTTATGCTGTTTGTGCAGATATTTTATCAAATTGGAAAACATTAAAGTTTTATCATTTTCAACAAGGTTATGAGTTGTGGTATACTTCTGATAAACATGCACCCAAAGATAAAGGCACTGTAGGAGATACTCAAATATCATAATGTTTTCAATAGATATTGCCTTTTGAGATGTACGAACTTTTTTTCTAAGCTAATATTAAGCTAAATCAGAGCAAATGCCTTAAATAGGCACTTCTAGTAAAAATAGAGATTTTTCATTTTTTTCGTACATCTCCATTTTTTGAGATTTTTTTGGAGATGTACGAACTTTTTGTTTTCTTTAAGTTTCGGATGCCCATGTTTAGGGGCTTTGCGAGAGGGCATTTTGGCAAAAGTTCGTACATGTCATTTTTTTGGTATCGTTGAGATAGATGTACGAACTTTTTGGAGGGTAAGAAGTGCCTATTTCAGGGCATCTCAAGAAAAAACTCACTACAATTGACCTGTTGCAAAAGGTACATGTACGAACTTTCTGGCAAAGTCCCTTAACATCGCACTGTTAAGTATAGAGATAGTTTTACAAAAAAGAGCAAATGCCCATACTATGGGTTACAAGATATACCGACCCGATTTATAGGGGATTGAAACAATAGTAATGAAAAATGCTAGTAGCATAAAAGCTATAAGGACAAGATATACCGACCCGATTTATAGGGGATTGAAACGAATCTATTTCCTATCCGGCATTCCCTTCTAAAACTACAAGTAATAATTGGTGCGTTGAAAACAGCACCCTACACGACCCCTCACAAGAAAGAAGCTTGTTTGACAAATACTATCTTACGAGATGTACGAACTTTTTGGAGGCTAAGAAGTGCCTATTTCAGGGCATCTCAAGAAAAAACCCACTACAATTCACCTATTGCAAAAGGTACATGTACGAACTTTTTGGCAAAGTCCCTTAACATCGCACTGTTATGATGATAGAGACAAAACAAGTTTTCACCAAAAGCCCAAGATATGGGCTATGACCCGACTGTAGAAATACGATAGGGGATTGAAACGGTTTTCTCTCTCCATCTTAACATATGTCCACAGATGTATGACCCGACTGTAGAAATACGATAGGGGATTGAAACAGATACTACCGTTTTATCGAACCTACGCTATCTTTGATATAAATTCATAACATAACATACCACTAAAATAAGAGCATTTATGGGATTATCTCTGTAGTTATACCTCTAAAAGCGTTATTTGAAAACTATAAATTCATAACATAATACTAAATTATGTTATGATTAGTAAAAAGATAGGATTTTTGATGGTTTTAGAGAGAAATGGAGTAGTAAAAGATTATAAGCGTTGGTTAAAATCGTATATGCGGAGTGCTAGACATAGAGAGGTTTCTAAAAATAGTTTGGTAGTCTATAAAAGGGTTTTGGGGAAATTAGAGAAGTATATAAAAAAGCAAAATGATATTACACAGATAAGAGAAATTGATAGAGAGTTCTTTTTTTCATTTTTGGAATATTTTGAGAAGAAGTCAAAAGTAGACAAATTTGCGACCAAGACTAAAACTTTATATATTGCTGTGTTGAAATCTTTTTTTGTCTATATCTCTGATAATAATGATGAACTCTATACTTATGAGAATGAGTTTAAGGGGATGATGCCCAAAAAAATAAACAAATCAAAAAAGATGAGCTATCTCTCTGATGGTGAGACGCATACTGTTTTGGAGTATCTGCATACTAATATTATGGATAGGGGAGGGCATTATGACTATATCTACTCTTTGGGTATTAAGCTTATGCTCTTTTCTGGGTTAAGAGTCTCTGAAGTACTCAATCTCAAACTAGAGAACATTGCACTCTCAGACCTAAGCAATAGTGAGAATCTACAAGATTTTTATGAGATAGATCTATTGGATACAAAAGCCAAAGAGGAGCAGGTGGCACTTATAAAGATAGAGCATATAGCCAAAGAGATAGAGTATTTTAGAGAGCTATGGAGAGAGGATGAGTTTATATTTAGAGGTAAAAAGAGTATTGTACCTATTAATAGGAGTAACTTCTATGTCTCTGTTAATCGTATAATGAAAGCCAATAATCTAAAGGGTAGGGGGCTTCATATCTTTCGTCATACATGTGCTATGCAACTCTTTAGAAAAACAGGCAATCTTTTGGTTATCAAAGAGACTTTAAGACATGCCGATATTAAAACTACTATGATCTATGCGAATGCCCAAAAGAGAGATATTGCGGAGGCTATGCGTTAAAAATTTGGCGAAATCCCCCAGCTAAAGTTTGGGATGGCTTTTTTTATCATGGTAATGACTTGGCTAAGAGTTGTGCTATCTAGGGTGGCTTTGACTTGTTTATTAGATGAGTAGAAGAGTAGGGTGCTTTGTTTGGTTTTTGGGTTAAAGGAGATATTTATCTTATAGAGCAGCTCATTGGGTGTTTGTAGAAACTTCATATCTGTATTATCTGTGGGTGTTGCTTTTTGATTTTGCTGTGGCATTTGAGGTTGAGAGAGTGGATTGGTAGATGAGGTTTGTGGGTTTTGCTTATTTGTTGATTCTTGGGTAGAGTAGTTTCTCTCTATAAAGTCATCAATAGAGGGGATAATATTTATAATGAATTTTCTAGTAATCATAAAGTCTACTCGTGTAGAGATATTTTGGTAGTTGATTACAAATCGTATACGATCTTCATAGGGGTCGTAAGTGGCAGTAAATGTTTTGGCAATAATAGTTTTTGAGTCTTGTTTTTTAATCATACTATTATTATAGCAGATTAGCTCTAGGGAAGTGGTAAAGAGGCAATTCTATAGAAAAATTGTCCCTTTTGGTTAACATAATATAAATTATATCAAAAAAGGAGATTACTCCCCTAGTTCGATAAGCCCTGCAACAGCACCTGTAAAACCTGCATTGTAGTCTGTGGCTACTTCGTTGGCTATATAGTCTGTTCTATCATCTTGGTAGTCAAAATCATTAGCACTCTTTGGTCCGCCTACTAATGCACCATTGAGTATAAATTCATTATTAGTTGGAGAGCTTATGCTGTGTGTGCTAGAGTTATGTGAGGCTCTGTGGTGTGGATTGATAGGAGGGTTGAGACCATATCCAATGACATACGAGCTATTGCGTGGGTTGTCTCCTAGAATATAATCTATTTGAGACCTTGCAAAATTTACTAAAGAGCTATACTGTAAGCCACTTGATAGCTCTTGGGCATAGACTAATGCCAAGAAAGCTGTTGTAGAGGCGTATCTTAGTGACCCCCATTCGTTCAAAAATGCTAAACCACCTGAAGTATAATTAATACCACTCATCCAGTAGTCAAAGTGTTGGTCTAGTGAGCTTTTGTATTGACTCTCTTTGGTGATTTTGTAGAGCAGTAGACGCGTTCCATTGCTTACATTATCCCAATTATGAGCCCAATAAGTACTATCATTAGCACTTGATAAGAAGCTTTTTGCATCATTAAGATAACTCTCTTCATTAGTTGCCAAATAGAGCCAAACAGCTCCCCAAGCAAGTTCATCATTGTATCCACTATATGAAGTATAGGCTCCTTCTGTGGCGGTATATCCATTATTTCCTTGATATGTTTTACCATAGAGATAAACCTTTTTTGCTTTCTCTATAAGTGTAGCTGCATAGTGCATATTAGAGGCTAATGCTATAGCACCAGAGGCAAAAGCAGCAGCCATTTCACCTGCGACTTCACTACATTTGAGACTACTCGTACAACTATAAGTAGGTCTATCCATTGTCATATCTTGTGGAGGTCCCCAAAAGTTATGGTCTGCTGTAACATTGCCTACTTGATAATAGATACTATCATCACTAGGGTTGCTGAGGTCGGCTCCTTGATTATAGGTTTTGAGTAGATAATCTAAAGCATAGTATGTCTGCTGTTCTCCATACCCCCCCTGCCCTAAATAAGCATCCCCAAAGGCTATGATACTCCAATTAAGCATGGTTACACTATATGCCATAGGTAGATTAAATTTTACTCCATCCCCTGCATCAAACCATCCACCCGAAAGGTCTACGCCTACATCACTCCCATCACTTAACCCTGCTGCTTCTCTCCAATAGACTAAAGTAAAAGGACCAGATGAGCGTTGTGCTTCATAAAACTGCAAAGAGAGACCTAAGACCTCTGTATAATCTGCTACTGTAAAATCACTCTGCCCTATAGTAGGTAGAGTAGTTGTATCCTCTTCGCCCTGCTCTTCTTGAGTATTAGTATTATCTGTTGTTGTGGTGGTTGCACAGTATCCAAACTCTGATGTGTTATTTGCTTTTGCTATCTTATTCCACTCTACGCCACTAGCGGTAAGTATTTTGCTTGTACTATTATAGCTATAGTTTGCATTCCATAAGGTATAAATATTTCCCTCTACAGGTATCTCTATATTCCAAAGTATATCACTATCTGTAGGATTGCTTATAATAATATTATCACAAAATCCTCCATCCCATTGAGCATTGACTGTTTTGGATACTACAAGAGCATTTCCTGTAGTAATAGTTGTCTCTTGGGAAGATGTATCTGTGAGATTATAATTTTCCAAGGTAGTACTTACACTTGAAGAATCTGCATCAATATCTTGCATTATATTTTTGGCATCTTCAAGATTGGAGTTTCCTTGAGTTGCAAAAATCAAACCTATAGTTGTTTTGTTTTTGAGTATACTCTCATCATCCCCTAATGCTCCTGTGACTACTGCCAAGATAAAGACAGACTTTTCTATCTTTCCTTGAGTTATCTCCTCTAACCAGTAGTTAAAACCATCACTATCTGCTGAGCGATTAAAAAGATTATCATAGATAGCATTAATAAAATCCCCATCTGTTGCACTCTCTGGATAAGTTGCTTTTGTCTCATCTTGGTCAAAAAAGCTTTGGGCAATTCCTTCAAGTGATAATCCAGAATCATTAACCCAATAGCTAAGCCCTGCACTATCAGGAGCTCTTTCAAATGTGGCTATATAGAGTTTTGTTACATTTTCTGTAGTTGGGGTGGTTGCTTGTAATACTAGAGTCAAAAACATTAGTATCAAGATTATTTTTTTCATGCTGTCTCCTTTGAATATAAGTATATTATCATAGCAGAAAGTAAGTTCTTTTAGTATAAAATATACCCCTAATAATAAAAGGAAAATAACATGTTAAAGTTTACCTCACACTATAAATCTACACAAAATTCACAAGCAATAATGGATAGTGCCTTGGCAACAATCAAAGAAGAGAGAGATAGTAAAAAGGTAGGATATTATAATCTTCCTCAGGACTCATTAGTTAATTTGGAGAGAGTTGAAGCGTTAGAACTAGGAGATATTTCACAAGTAGTCGTTATTGGTATTGGTGGCTCTTCTTTGGGGATTAAAGCTATTGAGTCAATTCTCAATCCCTATACACCCAATGCCAAAGAGATGCTTTTTTTGGAAAACTCTGACCCTATCACAATCCTAGATACACTTAGTAAAATCAAAAAAGAGGAAGCATGTTTTTTTATGATTTCTAAATCAGGTTCTACTATTGAAGCTACTTCTATCTTTAAAACACTAATAGCACACCTTGATCTTGATTTGGATGGAGCTGATAATAAAAGAGTTTTTGCTATTACAGACAAAGGCTCAGTACTCTCTGACTTTGCACAGCACCATAAGTTAGAAGAGTTTACAATCCCTGATAATGTAGGTGGAAGATTTTCTGTTCTCTCTGCTGTTGGAGTTGTGCCATTAGCTATTGCTGGATATGATATGAAAAAACTCCTTTTGGGTGCAGGAGAGTTTGTGGAGAGCTTTTTTGATGGAAAAGAGAATCATCTTTTGGAAAAGGCTGTCTATCTCTATGAGCAGTCATCTATACAGAGTATCAATGTCTTGTTCTCTTATGCAGATAGATTAGAAGATTTAACCAAATGGTATGTTCAGTTATGGGGTGAATCATTAGGAAAAATAGACACACATCAAAAAAATGTAGGTCTTACTCCTATTGGACTTATAGGTGCTGTTGACCAACACTCATTTTTACAACTTATAATAGAGGGTCCTAAAGATAAAAATGTTACATTTATTACTATAGAAGATTTTCAAAAAGAGTTAGTTATTCCTGATATAACACTCAAAGGAATAGAAAAAACAAACTTTATTAATAACAAAAGCTTTAATACCCTTATTAATGCACAAGCCGAGGCAACTTTGCAAAGTGTTGTAGAGTCAGATATTGATGCAGATGCTATTAGCCTAGATAGCGTTACAGCAGAAAATATAGGTGCATTAATTGTCTATTATGAACTTCTTACCTCTTTAGTGGGAGCATTATTTGAAGTAAATACTTATAATCAACCAGGAGTTGAATTGGGTAAAGTTATATTATATAAAAATTTAGAAAACTAAAAACTATTGAGCGAGTGATGAGGTAGGTATAAAAAATCTCTCGTTGACATCATAATAAATAATAAAAGAGTCAATTCTCTCTTTTATTATTTTATCACTTAATAGAGAATACTCTTTCATCTTAAATTTTAAAAAAAACTGCTGTGGCATGATTGAATCTTTTTGATTAGGTTTTTTAATATAGTCAAATATTTTTTGTTTAATAATATCTTTGGATGAATACTTCATTAAGTAGCGTCGATAAATCATCTCTGAGGGAATAGAGTGAAGAGCATGACAATCTAAACAATCTTTTTGTAAAAGTGGATTAATAGGTTGTTTTGATACTAGTAGAGTGCTAAGGAGAGTCAGTGCTATTATATATTTTACCATTTGATAGTCACCGTTGTACCCTCTTGTGGTTTTGATGTAATATCAAGTATAAAATTATAGTTTTGTATGATTTGATCAACAATATGCAACCCTATCCCAAACCCCCCTTCACTATTGTTAGCTCGTTGAAAGCGTTCAAAAATATATTCTAATCTTTTTGGATCTATTCCAACACCACTATCTTGAATACTTAGTCCATTATGCCAAACCTGTACAGCTAAATAGCCACCTATTTGATTGTATTTAATTGCATTAGATAATAGGTTATCTATAAGCCTAATCGCATCATCTTTATCTATATCCACACAAACCCCCTGCTCTATTGTTTTGTTGAGTTTTATACCTTTGGATTCAATAGAAGCAGAAAAATATAATAATCTCTCTTGAGTTATCAATGATATATCTAAAGATTTTATATCTTTATTATAGTCATGATTTAGACTAAGATAAGTTAAGTCGTCATAAATACCACTTAATGTTTTAGATGCTATTTCTATTCGTTTCATCTCTTCTTTTCCAGTACAGTTATGCAAAGTTTCGATAAGTTCTAAGTTTGTTAAAATTGTACTAATAGGTGTATTTAGTTCATGTGTAGTATCCTGAATAAAATGATTCATCATTTCTATAGATTCTCTCATAGGAGAGATAAAAATTTTACCCAAAAAATATCCAACAACAAGAAAAAACCAACCAGCGATAAACATAAAAAGTAGTATTATTAAACTAATCTCATTTATCTTTTCTTGATTTATAGGTGTTCGTACTAGCAAATATACTACACCCAAATAATAAGGATCCATTACTGCTATATGTATTAAATAACCATCTTGAATATAGTATTGTTTTGTAATATTTGGTTCTTGTATCTCATTATAGGTAGCAAATATAACTTTTTTATCTATATTAAACAGTACACTTTGGTATGGCTTGTTAATAACAAAAGGGAGTTTTGTATCTAATTCTTTGTGTAAAACCATAAGCTGGTGTCTTAATTTAAGAGCTTGGCTATTAAGTAGCTGTTTTTGTTGATCAATAATATGATTTTTTCCATAAGTATAAAATATATAAGAACCCAATGAAAATAATACAAAGGTAGAAAATAAATACATAATTAAAAAACGATATAAACTTCGCTTCTCACTAGGATACAAATCTATATCCTATATTTTTGACTGTTTGAATATACTCTTTTCCTATAATATTACGAATAGTTTTAATATAAGTACGCAAAGAGCCACTACTAGGCTCTTCTCCATAATCCCATAAAACATCAAATATCTTTTGATAATCTAAGAGTTGATTGGGGTTTTCAAGAAATAAATTTAGTAATTTTGTCTCTTTAGTTTTAAGAGGAATAACTTGATTGTTTTTCGTAAGCTGAAACTCTTTGGGATAGTATACTAATTCATCCCAAAGTATAATTTTATTTTCACGAATACCAAATTGTTTTTTAAGATGTGATTCGATTCGTACCAAAAGTTCTCTAAGTGCAAAAGGCTTACGAATATAATCATCACAGCCTACACTAAATCCTTTTGTTAGATTTTCTACACTATGTAAAGAAGTAATAAAAATAGCAGGGGTTACATCGCCACTTTTGCGTATATCCTCCAAAAGATCAAAGCCATTTTGGTAGGGTACATTAATATCTAATAGCATCAGATCAATATGTTTTTCGTAGATTAAATTTTTGGCACTATAGCCATCATAGGCTACAATAACTTCATATTGATGATGCTCTAAAAATTGTTTGATAGTGTCACTTAATTGTAAATTATCTTCTAGTAAGAGTATTTTTCGTTGCATCATTTTATCCTTTAGTATAAAGATACTAACAAAAAAGTATAAATTCAGAATTAATTTTGAAAGTATGAGCAGAAAGAATTTTTTATTTTTGATAAGTTTTTTACAGTATTATTTTTTGCTTAATTAGGGTCAGGTGATGAATAATTACCATAAGAAGTTTAATATTTCATTACTCATACAGCTTAGTAGTGATATGATTGCTTTTTGCATCATTTTAAAAGGATACATATTGGATTTAAACTTAGAACTTGGATTTTTGTGGCACATGCACCAACCTGATTATCGTGATAAAGAAGGGGTAATGCGTATGCCTTGGGTTTTTTTACATGCTATTAAAGACTACTATGATATGCCTTGGATGCTTTCGCAGTTTCCATCACTTAAGGCTAGTTTTAATCTTACTCCTCCTCTTATAGAGCAGTTAAATCTTTATAAAGATCCATTACAAAATGATTATTTTTTGAAACTATGGTATATGCACCCTAAAGAGTTAGAATATACTGACAGAACATGGCTTATCAAGACTTGTAAATCTGCTAATTATGAAATGATGGTAAAACCCAATAGCTACTATCATAAGTTATATCATAAAGAAGAACTCACAGATGCTGAGCTAATTGATATTGAAGTATTATTTATTTTGGCATGGTGTGGTGAGTACTTGCGTCTTAATAATTCTCTTGTAAAATTTTTAATTAACAAAAAACACTCATATACTAGCAAAGACAAAAAAAGACTTTTTTATGTAACTATAGAATTTGTAGCTACAATACTACCTTTTTACAAATCATTACTAGATAGCGATCAGATTGCTATTTCGACTACTCCATATAACCACCCTATTCTCCCATTATTGATAGATATGGATAATGTAAGCAAAGCAAACCCTCAAAGTGCAAAACCTCAAGATGCTATATCTCTTTATGATGATGCACGAGAGCAAGTTCGTAGAGCTGTTGTACTGTACCAAGAAACTTTTGGTAGAGATCCTGTAGGATTTTGGCCTGCTGAGGGTGCAGTAGATGAAGCTAGTGTAGCAATATATAAACACTTTGGTATCAAATGGATAGCTACGGATGAAGCGATTCTCTTTAATTCTATTAAGAGTCTTGACCATTCTGACCTTTATCAACCTTATGAGATAGATGGGCTTAAAATTTACTTTAGAGACCATGGATTGAGTGATCTTTTTGGTTTTGATTATCGCTTTAAAGAACCTAAGTTAGCAATACAGCATTTTATGGGTTCTATTAAAGAGATTGCATCAATAAAAAAGAAAAAAAGAAATTCTCTGTTTATTATACTTGATGGTGAGAATGCTTGGGAGTATTATCATAGAAATGCATATACATTTTTTATGGAGCTTTATCAAGCACTCGATAACTCTTCGTGGTGCCAAAGCTTAACTATGGATAGTATTGCGGTAAGAGATAATATTACTCCATTAGATACTTTGGCCTCTGGGAGTTGGATATATGGAGACTTTACAACTTGGTCAGGACATCCAGAAAAAAACAGAGCATGGGAACTAATATTTGATACTAAAAGAGCGTATATTCAAGTTCAAGACTCCGTAAACTTACAAACAAAAGAGAAGATAGATTTTCACTTTCTTGCTGCTGAATGTAGTGATTGGTTTTGGTGGTATGGAGATGGACACACTACAAGTTTTGCTATAGAGTTTGATAAGCTTTTTAGAGATCACCTTATTTCTATTTATAAACTCCTAGAACTTTCAGTACCCTCTTTATTACTGATACCTATTATAGAAGATGAAGATTTTGTACCATTCTTAACACTACCTACAGCTTTTATCTCTCCAGATATTAAAAAAGATAATTTTTTTGACTGGGTAGGTGCTGGTATAGTTGATGAAACACTTATATTTTCAACAATGGATAGAGTACGAGGTCCATTAGATAAAATTATGTTTGGTTTTGATAAAAAAAATATTTTTATTATTTTTCAAGGAGATATTAAATCAATTTTAGGGAATACACTAGTTATTAATAGTATATCT
>JADGDQ010000072.1 GCA_016744805.1 Sulfurovaceae bacterium | reverse complement strand
TCCTGCATCAAATGCCCAATAGTGTTCATAACTACCAGCACGCAAAAGAGTAAATGTATCAACAAGTGCTTGATTTGTATCTGCTATAGCTATATATTTGTTCAAATCCTCAATATCTGTTACCTCTACGATACACCCTACTTCTAGTGATGATTGTTTTGAAAGACTTCCTTTATCATACAAAAGATTATACAAACTCTCTATCTCAGGAATAGCAAATTTTCCTACAGGCATATTATTTAATTCTTCAGAAGAGTAATTAATCTCGTAGTTAGCTATATTTGTAATATTTATATCATACTGCTCTACTAAATTCTGCACTAATGCTATATGTTGTACTTCAGAGTTATTGGCTATATTCTCTAATTGGTTAGAGGGATAGAGTTTATTAAGTTCCAAATATAGATCTTTGGCTAACTTTTCTTCATGCCACATATATGACAAAGAGTACTTTTGTTCCGCAGTTAAAGGTTCTAAAATTTGCGTATCCGAAGCTACTGTGCTAGTATCATTGTTAGTAGTAGCATTTTGTGTTCTACTCTCTGCACCTCCACTACTTCCGCATCCTAGCATAGCCAAAGCTACACTCCCCATAAATAAAAAACTCTTTAATCTATGTTCCATATTGATTTCCTTTGAAAATTATTATACATAATATAACATCTTTTTATAAATTTTTAGTGAATTTCTAAGTGTATTCTACTGTCACTTATTTGTAACATCTCTTTATCAAGTATATTATTTTTATATGCATCAATAAGACATGACATTACGGTGTAATATTTTTCAAAATCATAGCTAATAAGGAGTATATCCACACCCGCACTCAAAGAGTCTATAGATGAGCCACAAATACCTCTATCACTATTGACAATAGCTCCCATACTCATATCATCAGTTACTAGTATTCCTTGATGCTTCCACTCTTCTCTTATAATAGATTGTATTACTTTTTTGGATGTTGAGACTGGATATATGGTATCTACACTTGTTAAGAGAACATGCGAAAGCATCAAGAAAGCATTTGTATCTTCTAGGGTTGTTCTAAAGGGTATCCAGTCACTCTTTTGGAGTGTTTCTATAGGTGTATCAAGAGTCGCACTAAAATGATGTGTGTCATTGATAACTTTAGCAATACCAGGGAAGTGTTTGAGTGTAGATTGCACTTGATATTCTTGTAATATTTTTGTATAAAGGGTAGCTACCCTAGAGACAACAAGCGGATCACTAGAGATGGCTCGTTTTTCTATTTGGGTATGAAGATAGAGTTTTTTGTCTGGATTATGATATTTTAGATCCACAACAGGAGCAAAATTAACATTAATTCCCAAAGCCGATAACTCTTGGGCATGGATTGTAGCATAATTACTAAGTGCCACATTGTCTTCTAAATTTAAAGTACTAAGTGCTGGTAATTTGCTAAGCATAGGAGAGAGCTTAGAGACTATCCCTCCTTCATGGTCTGTAGCTATAAAGAGATGATACTTTGTTTGTTTTTGGAGTTTGTGAAGTATCTCTTTGACCTCATCATAACTTTTATCTTTAATATTATTTTTGCTTACAAATATACCACCTATATGACTTTTATCTATAAGATTTTCTAGCTCTGCTACATCATTATAGCCCACTATGATATGTCTACTCAAATGTTGTAGTATTTGGGGATTGGCATTGAGTACCTTATATCTATCATAAAGATACTGTACTTCAAAAAAAAGCACTATCCCAATAACTATCATATAGCCAACAACAAATTTATAATTCTTTTCTCTTAAGAAAAAGAGTAGCAGTATTATAGATAAAAGTGGTACTAATATAATTCCAAACTCTCTGAGTGTAAAAAAAAGCGGATGAAAAAGAAAATAAGCTCCAAGCAAAAAGATAAAAAGTATACTGTAATGAAATATATTTTTGACTCTATGCATACTTGTGTTATTCTCCTCTACCCAACCATGCTATCATATCTAGGGTCATCTGTTTTACAGCTATATTACTTGCTTGTACATACCCTTGTGCATTTAGGGTTGCTGTAGGGATTTGGTAGCTAAATTTTTTGCTTTTGATAAGTCTGTTTGTATCCATAGCAATAAAATTAAACTTTACAGAAACTATAGATAGAGAGACCTTGCCTCTAATTTTATGATAAAATTCATACACTTCACTCTCCAAAAGATAATCTGTCTCAGCCAAAGAGCTATACTCTATAACAGACCCAAAAAGATGACTCTCATCTAGGGCTTTGATATAAGTATTCATCAATAACTTTCCACTTGATACGCTCCATCTCGCATTATTGTAAGTTCCCTCTTCTTGATCACTATAACTATAAGTCATTCGTCTGCTTACTACGCCTTTGATACTTGTAGGATAGGCTATCTTTATACTTTTTGTACTATAAATAGTACTGCTTTGTTTGTCTATATCTATTTGAGGGTTAATAGTATAAGTTCTTAGAGCAGTCTCTTTGGTACTACATCCATATACTCCTATAATCAGTGCTAATAATACGATATATCTCATTCACCTGGTCCTCGTCTGGGTTTTGTGGACTTGAAGAGTATATCATTTGGACTTTGGTCTAGTTGTGATACTACCTCTTCCATTTGTGTAGAGAGTTCTCTAATATCTATCATCATAGGCATCATTATTTTTTGCATATTATAATCACCCCTATTAATACTCCTCTCAAAGGTAATAACCATCTGATCAACACTATTGCTCATCTTTTTAACTGCACTAATTGTTGGCTCTAAATCATGGAGATTGCTACTGATATTTGAACTAAGAGTATGAAACTCTTCACTCACACGCTTCATAGTGACTCTAAACTCTTTGATTGCCTCTTCTGATTGAGAGAGTGTTGTGATGCTTTGCTCTTCGAGTTGTAGGGCTTTATCGCTTACTTTGTCTATATTTACAAGAATATTCTCAAAACTTTGAAGATTTTTGTCAGATAAGAGCTTTTCACCCCTCTGTAATGTAGTTATGAACTTTGTAGAGAGGGTATCGAGTTTGTTTTCTAGTTTACTTAGTAATGATATACCTGATTGAATTTGGGGTAAGCTCTGACTCTTTTGGGATACAAGGAGTTTAGAAGCATTTGTGCCTCCCTCTATCTCTATATACGAAAGACCAGTAAGCCCATACATTTTGATTACCCCTAGCATATCCTCTTTGATGGGTATCCCATTTTTAATCTTTAGGACTATATCCACCTCTTCTATATTTTGAGGGTTGATAGTAATAGTGCTAATAGAGCCTATATCTACCCCTTTCATCTTGACTCCTGAATCTTTGGATAGTCCTGTTACAGACTCTTTCATACGCAAGAGATAGAGGCTATAGTTCTCTTGGACTCCCTTATTGCCCAACCAAAAAGCAAAAGCTATAAGAGCTGATACAAAAACTAAAACAAAAAGCCCAATAAGTGTGTAGTTGACTTTGCTATACATGTGGCACTCCTAGGCGTTTTTTGGCATACTCATTTTTGAAAAACCTCTCTATAAAAGGGTGAGTAGAGTCCAAAACTTCTGCAATACTCCCCTCTGCTACGACATGCTTATCTGCCAAAACACAAAAACGGTCAACAATAGAGTAGATAGAGTCTAAATCATGGGTAATCATCACAACAGTAATACCCAAAAGGTCGCGAAGTTCCATAATAAGTTTATCAAAATTTCTAGCACCAATGGGGTCGAGTCCTGAGGTAGGTTCATCCAAAAAGAGAAGCTTAGGATCCATAGCCAATGCTCTAGCTAATGCAGCTCTTTTAATCATACCCCCACTAAGTTCAGAAGGATACAAAGCTCCTGCTCGTGTGGGAAGTCCCGACATACTAATCTTGGTTTTGACTATCTCGTTGCACATTGCGTCACTTATATTGGTATACTCTTTGAGTTGGAGTTTAATGTTTTCGGCTACCGTAAGCGAAGAGAATAATGCCCCAAACTGAAAAAGCACCCCCCACTGCTGACGCAACTCTTGCATCTGTTTGTACTCAATAGTTGAGAGCCTATAATCTAGCACTCTCATATCTCCTGAACTTGGTTTTTGTAACATAATCATCTCCTTCATCAAGAGAGATTTACCAGACCCACTCTCGCCTAATATCCCATAAATTTCACCTTGGTTAATATGCATATTGACCTTATCATGAATTACAGTAGACCCAAACCGTGTGCCTATATCTATTGCTTCTATTATTGGCATTATATACCCCACTGTGTTAAAATAACAGAAAAGAGTGCATCAAATGCAATTACAAAAAATATAGAGTTCACCACACTCGCCGTAGTCTGAGAACCAATACTCTCTGTATCATCGCTCACCTCAAACCCACGAAAACAGCCAATAAGAGCAATAAGCAGAGCAAAAATAGGACCTTTAATAATGCCTATATAAAAGTGTTTGGTATCAAGCACCTCTTGGAGTCGCTCCATAAACTGCATATACGAGATATTTAACTCCATCTTTGCAGCAAATGCACTCCCCAAAATACCCATAACATCTGCAAAAAAGATAAGCAGAGGCAGAGCAATCATAAGAGCAATAATCCGAGGCAAAACCAAAAAATAGTAAGGGTCAAACCCCATAGTACGCATAGCAGAAATCTCTTCGGTAATCTTCATCGCACCTATTTGAGCCGTATACGCAGACCCACTCCTCCCTGCTACCACAATGGCTGTAATCATAGGCCCTAACTCACGCGTAATAGAGATACTTGCCATATCTACAATAAATATATCTGCTCCAAACTTTGCTAATTCAACAGCACTCTGATAAGAGATAACCAAACCTACCAAAAAAGAGGTCAAGGCAACAATAAAAATAGCATTCATTCCTGATTGTTGAATATGATACATTATCTCTTTGTATCGAAAGTTTTTAGGGTTTACAAAGTAGCGTAAAAAAGAAGCCGTCACATGCCCCATAAATTCCAAAAATGATAAAAATTGAAGATAAGAAGAGAGTGTAAGCTCTCCTATGCGATAGAGTATATTTCTATCACGAGAAGGAATAGACTCTTTGGTATAGTGAGCAAAAACAAGTCTATAGAGCCTCTCTTGCTCTTGTGTATACCCTACAAGCTTAATAGATGCTTTTTTTTTGAATTGTTGATAAAATGTAATAAACAAAAGCATCCCAACACTATCAAAACTCTCAACCTCAGCAAAATCCCAAATAATATTTTGCTTCAACTCAAGAGTCTGCAAAGCCTTTCGTATTGCAGGTTCATGATGCAAAGTCCACTCCCCTAAAGAGATAATAGTAGTAGTATCACCATCATGATGAGTACGAAAATAAGTTTGATTCATAAGAACTATTATATCTCAATATCTATTAAAGGTATAATTTTGGCTTTGAGACTTAAACTATTATTCTATCTCTTCCATCCAAGTATCATGTAAATATTGCAAAAATGATTGTACCTCTATATCATCACTCTCAAAGGCTAGTATCTCTTTTTTGGTGCTGATGATAGCCTCTTTGCACTCTTGGAGTATATCACTGTACTCTTGGTTAGAGAGTCCACAGCTCTGTTTTGCAAAGTTTTTGTAGATTTTTGATTTCCACCAAAGTTTACCATCTGACATCCTAAGAGCAGGTATATCTTTTTTGATATAAACCGTTGTAGTGATAACATCATATATTGGAGCTAAGTAAGCATCTCTATAATCATTCTCATAGAGTATGCCATAGTTTTTCAGATGTCCATCTCCATTTTTTAGTAGATGGTTCATCACGATAGCCTTAAAAAAGATTTTGAGTGTCTCTTTTTTGTGTTCAGGGGCGATGATGTCTTTGATAACTCGCACACACTCTTCATAGCTTCCATCATACTTGGCATCTGTGCCTCTAGCTGTCAAGACACACATATCTTCAAATCCTAAATAAGAGCCATCCTCTTTGATGTCAAACCTCTCTATAATAAACATACTTAAATCATCTGATAGATAAAACTGTGGAGTCTCCAAAGAGGCGTGATTAATGGCTCTCATACAAAAATATTCATTTAGAGCCAATTGAGGATACTCATGCGTCCAAGACTTGACAATAAAATGTTCAAACTTCATCGTGGTTTTATTATGAGCAGAGAGCAGGAGCTTTGGCTGTACGCCTGATACCCCAGAACGAATGGCAAATTTATCTAACAGTTCATCAAATAACGCTTCTTTACTATTGTGTAGGATATTTTCTAATTTTAGACTCTTTTCTTGCATTTTTATGCTATTAAATTTGATACGCCCCAACATATAAGGACCAATAAGCTCCAAAAAACCTATATCATCCATCTTTTGTATCTTGGCAAAACTATTAATAATCGCATCTTTCAAAGCACCCTCTGGCATATTCATCTGAAAAATAGGGTGTAGCTTTTTATCTACCCAGCTTTGACTTCGTATAGGCATAGTTAGAGAGACCACATCTTTGCTCTCTTCACTGTAGTTAAAGATATACTTATCATCTTCATAGCTTAAGTGACCAGAGATATTTTGCTTTACAAATACTTTTAGCTTAGACTCTCTCATCTTGTAACTCCTCTAGCGTTCTAGGGTGTCCCTTTGGTCTTAGTGCAAACTCATATCCAAGGAGGTCAAGGATAAACTCTACTTTTTTAATCCCCACTTCATCAATAAAACCATTTTCTATTTTTGATATAGTTCGTTTTGTAACCCCTGAATACTTTTCGAGGTCATCCTGAGACCACTTTTTCTCTTTTCTTGCTCTTCTTATCTCAACTCCAAGTGCCATTAAGTCCATTATTCTATCCTAATCAGTAGTATATTTCTTAATTATATAGATTTTTCCTTTTATATGAAATATACTTCATTTAAAAAATTTAAAAATCCCAAGAGCTATAAAAGAAAAGAAATATTTTCTTTTTTACATCAAGTAGTACAGCGAGATGGTAAATCAAATATATTCCATAAATCCTCTATATACATATTAATATGATGTACTACTTCATCTGACTGTTCACCAAGTTCCACAGTCACCAGTAAAGTAACTTCCCAAAATGCTCCTTCAATATCTCTTTTGTGTACAGATGTAACTCTAGGGACATCTAGTAGCTCTATAGATGCTTCATCATAATTATTTTTTTGGTGACCTGATTTGTCAATATTTTTGAGTTCCCAAAGTTGTTTAGAGAGCATAAAGTAATAATAACTAATATCTACAAGACTTTTTGCAATATTATTTAATTCATTGCGATTTTTATAAGTTAACCTATCCTCTAATCCATATAAAAATCTATCTTTATATTTATGTAATGTATTTATTTTCCTTTTTACACAATATTCATCTACACTATTATGAAGATAATTATTTGATTTAGTTTCATATTCATAAATAGCAGTAATAATAGAAGCAAAAAGTTTTTCTATTACGAGGGTTTTTTTCTTTTTAGCTTTTTTATCATTATCATTATTATTAAATTCTTTGTTAGTAAGATGTACTAATTTATATATACCATTTAAAAATAATTTGGTAGTTATTTTTTCATTTTCTTTATTTTTTTCATGAGGATTATTTAAAAATTCCCAAATATTGTAGATTGAACTATGAACTCTACTCTCTTTAAAATCTACAATATAATTATCAATTTTTATATATTCTTCTAACTCTTTAATTATTAAATCAATATTCTTAAGTTTACGCAACTGTTCAATTATTTTATCTGGATTATTATATTTATCTCTCTTTTGGATTATTTCATTTATACTATCTGTAGTCAATTTTTTAATTATTATATTAATCTCATTATATTCTTCTAATTCCTTAATAGTATTAGTTAAATTACTATATTTTTTTAATTCCAAAATAAAATAATCTTCATTATCTGTTTTTTCAAATTCTGAAATAATATCAGATAAATTATTATAT
>JADGDQ010000071.1 GCA_016744805.1 Sulfurovaceae bacterium | reverse complement strand
GTTTTAAGTGGATTATACCTAAAATATAAATATTATTTTATTTATAATAATTATAATCTATACTTTTACCAAAAAATGCTAAAATATTAGGTTATTAATTAAATTAAAGGAACTATTTTTATGAAACAAATTATCGTTATGGAAAAATACCCTGTTTTTACTATGAAGATTGATAAGAGTGAAACAACATACCAAAGTGTTGATGAGATACTTGTTTATCTGAAAGAGAAAATAGATATGCATCCTGTAGCTCAATATATTGCACAGTTTGATCACTATACACATACTGAGTCTTTAGCAGATGGAAAAATATCTAAAGATATTAAAGATGCCAAAAATATTATTTGCTGTTTTGGTAAAGAGTTACCTAAGCCAGAAGTATTGGCAGTAAGACCTAGGTCTATTGGTGTAGCTGATATGGAAGATATTTTTGTTGTAAGTTTTCTTGAAGCACCAAATCCTCAGGCAAATGAGACTATGGAATGGTGGGTAAAAGGCATTGCCAATAAAAATATATAAGATAGTAGTTTTTGCTAGTATAGTATTTTTATTGAGTGGCTGTGAAGACTATCCTGTATATTCAAGTTTTATGATGAAAGAACATCGTGCTAAACTTTCATGTATAAAGATTGCTTCATTTGACCCAAAGCTTACAAGTAGACTTACAAAAGATTTTTCTGCTATAACGAAGCAAAAAGAGTGTAAATATAGTCTCACAGGCTATATACATCATGTAGATACTTG
This sequence comes from Sulfurovaceae bacterium, assembly GCA_016744805.1. Classification (GTDB taxonomy): domain Bacteria; phylum Campylobacterota; class Campylobacteria; order Campylobacterales; family Sulfurovaceae; genus SZUA-451. Next base: position 7,480 of record JADGDQ010000071.1, on the reverse strand, counting down.
TACAAATCCACAAGTCAAAAGCTTGGGAGCGGACTTTAATGGTTATGTTCGTCTCAAGGTTTTATATGGAGATAGGTTGTTCTATCGTATACAGAGTGACTTTAAAAATGATGAGGTATCTGCTCTAAAAAGAGTCATAAAAACTATGAAAAAAGAATTATTTTAAAAAAAATATTCATTTAAGAGTAATTTTATCCGATTAGTGTATAATTCTTGACATAAATCAATTCTAAGGAAAAAAAATGGCAACAGTAACTTTTAAAAACGACATCGTATGTAACCTCGCAGGAACAGAAGTAAACACAGGTGATACAGCACCAGTAGTAACAGTAGTAAATTGTGACCCAATGCTTCAAGATGAGCAAATTGGTGGAGAAGGTAAAGTTCAACTAGTAGTAGCAGTACCATCATTGGATACAGGTGTATGTGACGCTGAAACTAGAAGATTTAATACAGAAGCAGCATCTCTTGATGGTGTAGAAGTAATTACAGTATCTATGGATTTACCATTTGCAGCAGCTAGATGGTGTGGAGCAGCTGGAATTGAAAACTTAAAAGTATGTTCAGATTTCAGAAACAAAGATTTTGCAAATGCGTATGGTGTTCTTTTGGCTGATGGTCCTTTAGCAGGAATTACAGCAAGAGTTATTTTTGTTGTTGGTAAAGATGGTAAAGTTGCTTATAAGCAAGTTGTTCCAGAAATTACAACAGAACCAAACTATGAAGAAGCTTTAGCAGCAGCAAAAGCAGCTCTCTAGTCAAATAGAATTATCCTCCTTAAAATATAAGCTCCCTTTTTGTGGGGCTTATTGTATACCTCTTTACAATTTTATATTATTTCATATCATTTTTAAATAACTCTACCTATAACTATGTTAAAATTCTTTTTTAGATACATAGAAAAGGACTATCTTTTGAAAAACATATATTTTTTATTTTTTATAACACTATTTTTTGCTAGTTGCAGTGAGCCAACATTACCAGAAGTAGATTTTGATCCTAAAGATAGTGTTCAAGGAAAATGGTATAAAACCCAAGAGTGTCATAAAGAGATGGCTATAGGAGATGATATTATAGCAGAGGGCAGGGTAGATGAGATTATTATATATAAATCCAAACGGAAAATGAATCTTTATCGTAATGGATTATTAGTAGATACGCTTCCAGTCTCTTTGGGCAAAAATCCTGAAGGTCATAAAGAAAAACGAGGAGATTATCGTACTCCTGAAGGACAGTATTGGATTAAACGCAAATTATGTTCTCAAAAATATTATCGCTCGTTATGTATCTCGTATCCACATCCAAATGATGTCAAAAAGGCAAGTGCCAAAGGGCTGAATCCAGGAGGTGATATTACTATCCATGCACAGCCTACTTGGAATGCATCAGGAGATGGTGATAATTATACTTTTTCTAAAGATTGGACACAAGGATGTATAGCTGTATCAAATAGAGATATGCAAAGACTCTGGTATGCTGTACGAGAAGGTGTCTCTATAACGATTAAAAAGTAGTAAGAAGATGAAATATTTTTATTTTTTGATGACATTTATAGTTTTGGTATCTTTTTCAGGTTGCTGGGAAGATGAAAATTTAGTATATACAAAGGGCAGATATAAACGCTCACAGTGCCATAAGAATGATAATATTAAGTATACTATTGATAGAGTAGTTGTAGATAAATCTCAACGAAAAATGTATCTCTATGATGGTATATTTATTCGTGATAGTTTTAGAGTTTCTTTCTCACGCAAAAAAGGCAGAAAATTAAAGGTTGGTGATTTGCGTGTGCCAGAGGGAAAATATACTATTACTCGACGAAGATGCCACAGTAAATATTATAAAATGATTCGTATCTCTTATCCTAATGCCAATGATAGGGCTAGGGCTTCTAGGGCAGGAGTATCTGCGGGGAGTGGGATTACTATCCATGCACAGCCATTTTGGAATAAAGATGGTAAAGGCAATAACTATACGCTCTCCAAAGATTGGACAAAAGGGTGTATAGCTCTTACTAACAAAGATATGGATACTTTTTGGAATAGTGTAGCACGAGGAACAGCTATAGAGATTAAACCTTAGAGGAGGGAAGTATCAGATATACACAAAAGCAGATAGATAAGTACCAAAGACAAAAATATATAGTAGAGTTAGAGAAGATTAGTAAAAATTTATTTCGTATGTTTCGTAATGAGAATGTAACAAGTAGAGAGTTTTTAAAAAAGTTTCAAGAGCTTAAAAAGAAATTTGATAGCAAAGAGAAGATGCGTTTGGATTCTGAATATCATCAGCAACTATTAGAATATATTGAGAGACTCTATCTTTTTTGTAATCGTGAAGAGCTGATGAGTGAAAAAGAGTTTGATACTATGCGAGATGGACAAATGAGTGATCTTAATCGTCTTCAAAAACTAAAAAATGGTGAATCTTACAAAAAAGATAAACATAAAAACCAAAAAAGAGATGAAGATTGGGGTTAGAGATAACTCTTTTTTAGCTAGGATTGATAGTTAATATATTATTATTAAGAAAATTGAAGGGTATAAAATATGAAAAGCATAGTAGTATTAAGTGCATTAGTTGGAACACTTCTTATAGCAGGAGGAGATATAGGTCCTGCTAGTGAGAATATGGATATTATAAATGGTGCTGGATATGAAGATGTATCACAAACTACTTATAATGATACTTTTGTACTTATTAAGAGACCAAAAAAATTAATGTGGCAAGATGAGAAGTATTTTGATGAAGAAGAGGGTGCATATAAAAATTCTCGATCTTTAGGTAAAGCAGGTAACTGGAACCATGCAGAGATGTATTGTCGTAGCTTGGATTATGCAGGATTTATAGATTGGCGTTTACCAACATTAGATGAGTTAATGGATCTTCATCAATTTAATGCAGGACTTCAATATTCACGAGTAGCAGATTTTTGGACATCTACCCCTGATAAAGGAAGAAACTATTGGTCTATCTATACAGCAGATGGATATGCTCATAGTCATAATAAAGATGATTTTTTGTATATACGATGTGTTCGTCCTTATGAAATGAAAAAGCGTAGTTCCCGTTCTGGGCGACTGTAATTTAAATAAAAGGAAATAATATGCCATTATTAGATAGTTTTACTGTAGACCACACCAAGATGAATGCACCTGCTGTACGGGTTGCTAAAAAGATGCAAACTCCTAGTGGAGATGCAATTACTGTATTTGATTTGCGTTTTTGTGTACCAAATGAAGAGAAATTATCTACAAAAGGAATCCATACCCTAGAGCATCTTTTTGCAGGTTTTATGCGTGATCACCTCAATAGTAGCAAGGTAGAGATTATTGATCTTTCACCTATGGGATGCCGTACAGGATTTTATATGTCTTTACTTGGCTCACCCAAAAAAGAGGCTGTTGTGAAAGCATGGAAATACTCTATGCAAGATGTCTTAGCAGTCAAAAGTCAAGCAGATATTCCTGAGCTTAATATTTATCAGTGTGGTACATACAAAATGCACTCTCTTGATGATGCCAAAACCATAGCACAAACGGTACTCGATCGTAAGATAGGAACAATGAGTAATAAAAAGCTCAAACTTTCATCTAAAATACTCAAAGGACTCTAATGCTAATTTTGATTCCTGTTGATGGTGTAGATGAAAAATTATCTACTATTACAACGCTTAGCAATATCAAAAAATGGGCATTAGTCACATTTGATGATGGCGTTATTAGCAAAGTAGATTTTTATGATGATAGATCTACTATAGAAGCTGAGTGGATTGATTTTATTATTTTAGAAAATAAATTTGAGAACTATTTGGACTTTATGAATGAGGGTATGATGGTACTTGTGCGTCGTAAAGAGGAGAGTATCGAAGATATTATGGAAGCATTTAGATTCAAAGAGTTAGATGAAGCAGGAATTTAGAGAGTATGTATAATAGATCTCTAAGAGGCAGTAAAAAGCCTCTGCTTACAGAAGATGGATCTATGACACTTTTTTCTGCTGAGTTTAACGAACCCTATCACTCTGATAGAGATGGAGCATTAAATGAATCTCTGCAAAAACATATATACCCAGCTTTTCAAATTAAATCAAAACAAAAAACTCTTACTATTTTAGATATATGTTTTGGATTGGGTTACAACTCATTTGCAACACTCTATTACATAAAAAAAGAGAACCTCTCTAGCAAAGTGCATATAATCTCTCCAGAGTTTGATAAAGGACTTATCGAAAGTCTAGCTGATTTTGAGTACCCAAAAGAGTTTGATTTTCTCAAAAATATTATTGCAGAACTTAGTCAAAATAGTTATTATCAAGATGAACAATTTACTATAGAGATTCTTATAGGAGATGCTAGAGAGGTACTCCCTAGGCTCAATAGACGCTTTGATATTATCTATCAAGATGCTTTTAGTCCAGCCAATAACCCTCTGCTCTGGACGCGTGAATACTTTGCTACTTTGGCTTCTCTTATCAAAAAGGATGGCGTTTTGACCACCTACTCCATAGCTGCATCGGTACGCATGGCACTTGACGAGAGTGGTTTTAAGCTCTTTATCTACAAAGGCAAGAAGATACGAGAGTCTATGATAGCCTCACCTAGTATGCTTCAAGAGCTAAAATTTATAGATATGGAACTCAAAAAAGAGAGAAACCCCACAGCTAGAAGTATGCGAGATAAGGAGTATCTATGAGAGCTATGATTTTATCCGCAGGTTTAGGCAATCGAATGCTACCTCTAACCAAACATACTCCAAAACCACTGCTCAAAGTAGCAGGAGAACCGCTTATTGTATGGCATATTAAACGCTTAGTTGATGCAGGATTTAGAGAAGTTATTATCAATATAGCCCATTTAGGCTGGAAGATTCAAGAGTATTTGGGTGATGGAAGCAGATACGGCATCTCAATTACTTACTCTGATGAACAAAAAGAGGGAGCATTAGAGACAGCAGGAGGAATTATCAAAGCTCTTCCACTCCTTGGAGAGAACCCCTTTTTGGTACTCAATGGAGATATATGGTCTGATTATCCCTATAACCCACACTTTCAACTCAATCAAAAGCTAGCACACCTTATCCTAGTCCCAAACCCTCCACAGCATCCCAAAGGTGATTTTACTTTAGAAAATGGCAGTAAACGCTATACCTTTGCAGGAGTTGGTTACTATAGCCCACAGTTTTTTGATACTTTACCGTATGGTAAACAGTCATTAGCACCACTTCTAAAAGAAGGAATCGCTAGAAATACAATAAGCAGAGAGGTATATAAAGGAGAGTGGAGAGATATAGGAACTCCCCAAAGGTTAGAAGAGCTTAATAGAGATTTAGATTAGGATGGGTAATCAGTAGTTTTTAGAAGGAACCCTATATTTGTAGTTATGGAACTTAAGTAATGTATATTTTATAGGAAAATTATGCATTATCAGACTAGTTTTTTGAACACATTAATTATCTATTCTTAGAAGATTGAAATAATATTATGCCATTAAATTATTAAGAAAAATTTTATTTTTAATAATTGACAAACTATTTAATCTCTCTTTTAGCATAATGGATTACAAATAATTTCTACATTTTCTTTAAATATATCTTGAAAAAATCTATCTATATATTCAGTTGACTCACTACATTTAGTATTAAAACTATTTAGTAGATCTTTAACATTATCTCCCATATCTGTAGTTGCTTCCATATTTGGATGACCTGCAATAATATCATTAACATCAGTAATTATTTTAGCTCTTTTTTGACTAAATAATTCATCAGTATAATCAAACTTATATGTTATATTGTATTCTAAAATCTCATGGTGGTAGCAATACTGAAGCAAGTATGTGAACCATATTGATAGTTTTGCTTTTTGTAATATAAGTTTTTGTTGATCTTTACGAGAAGCCTCTTTATTAGTATTTGTTAAGTAATCATAATTAACATTATCAATATAAAGAGTATTTAAGCTTTCTTTTAATTTTCGTATATTTTCAGGAATATTATTATTAGGAAAAATTTTATTTAGGCGAGGTTGTGGTAATTGCCAATCATCCATAAATAATTCTAAATCATTAAAGTTTAAAAATAATTGATTCTCAATAATGTATTTGCCTCTTCTTGTTAATTTAACACTAGTTGTTTTTTCTAAGATTTCTAAATCTTGTATATCAATACTCATAAATTCATATTCTATACAGTTATATTCATTTATTGTGCCGAGACTTCCCAATGCAAGTCTTAAAAGATATGTATCGTATCCATCAAATTCTTCCAATATATCAATTATAAATAGTCTTCTATGTTCTGTTTGTTTGCTTATATAACTTAAAATTAAAATTTTGAGCCAATAAGTTAATTTTGTGGAAGCACAACATTGTAAATTATGATGAGCATTACTATTAGATTCTGAATTACTAACAGATAAAAACATATTTGGATAATTATATAGTTTTCCACTTTTACCATTATTTATATTATCATTGCATCCTAAGTTTCTTTTTCTTTTGGGTAATATTTGACAGTATTTCTTATAAGTAGCTAATTTATAAATTAAAAGAATATTACTTGTAAAGTAGCTAGGAAATAATTCTGGACAATATTGTAATTTTACAAAAAGATGTACAAGTGTTCTATAACCTTGTGTTGTAATATTATACAAGCGATTTAATGCTTTTTGCTCTTTTTGTATTTCTTTAGATACAGAAGTAATTCTATGATTGTTATCAATGTTTTTTTCATTTTTCCATTCATATTTAATTTTCTTGTATTCATCTAGAATATTTTTCATATGTTCATTCAAAGTGTCCTTAGTCCCTTTCTTCTTTGTACTATAAGTTTCTATAATTTCTTTAAATAAATCTAACCTTTTTAAAATAATATTTTGAGGCATTGTCTCATTATGAATAATCTTATATATAAAACTATTATTAGCAATTGCTCTATTGGGAGCTGTTTGATCTCTTAAATTAAAAAAATGGGTAAGTACATATGGTCGTACTGTTATAAGTAAGGTCTTAACACTTTGAAGATTGTAAATATGTTCTATAAGCAAGTTTACAACACTTTTTGTTCTTATAATTCCTTCATTAAAATTTTTAAACCCTTCTGTTGTAAACATAAATCTTTCTTCACTATATGAAAAAGAGTCTAAATTATCTATGTTAATAATTATTTTTTCATCACTAGATAATTCAAGATTATCTATTTCTAATTTTATATTGTCAATAATTTTCTCAGGAGTAATATTATTAGAACTAATATTATAGTATATTATTTTATAATCTATACTATTTCTCATATCATATTCAAATTTTTTTAAAAAAGTTGTTTTACCTTCACCAATATCTCCTGAAATAAAAATTAATCTTCCATTAGAAATATCACCTTTTAATAAAGAAAGAATTTCACTTGATTGTAAATCAAGAAAGTTTCTAGGACTGTTATTATTGAGGTATGAGGCTCTTTGACAATCAGGATATGTATAGTAC
>JADGDQ010000070.1 GCA_016744805.1 Sulfurovaceae bacterium | reverse complement strand
ATCCAAGATAAGGAGGTACTATGCTATTACAATTTACTGTAAATAATTTTAAATCCATTAAAGATACAACTACTTTGAGTATGGCAACATCTTCAAAAGATGAAGGAAATTTCTTTCCTGTTAAAAAATATCAGCTACTTCAAAGTGCTATTATCTATGGAGCTAATGCCAGTGGAAAGAGCAATTTTTTAAAAGCTCTAGCTTTTATGCGTAGAGTAGTTCTCAACCGAGATAAAGTTATTTTATCTACTGATAAACTTCTTCACTATCCATTTAAACTCAGTACTGAGACAGAAGATAGCTCTAGTAGTTTTGAAATGGTCTTTTTTGTAGATGAGATTAAATATAGATATGGTTTTGAGATGGATAGTATGATTGTGTATGCTGAATGGTTGTATGCTGATGAAAATGGGAAAGAGTCAAAGCTTTTTTATAGAGATATAGAAGAAGAACTCTATGTCAATAGAATAAAATTCAAAGAGGGACTAAGACTTAAAGTTTCTCAAAACCAACTTTTTATCTGGAAGTGTGACCAAGAGGGTGGAGAAATTTCTAAATCTATTTTACAATGGTTCAATAATCTCAATATGATTGATGGTATGGAGCATGACCAATATATTGACGAAGCAATGCAACAAATGGAAAATGAGCAGTCTAAAAATGAGCTTATATCTTTGGTTAAAACAGCTGATATTGGGATTGAAAATATTCTTTTAGAGGAAGAAAGTATTCCCAAAAATATTATGGAAGATATGCCCTTTCATCCTGATTTAAAGAAACTTTCTCTTTTCACGCATCATAAAAAATATGATGAACATAATAACAAGATTGGAATCACTATTTTTGAACTTAATGAAGAGGAGTCAAAGGGAACTCAAAAATTCTTCAAGATGTCTGCTCCCATTTTAAATACATTAAGAGAGGGTAAAGTGCTAATTATTGATGAACTAGATGCAAGTCTACACCCTATGCTTACAAAACACTTGATTAAACTCTTCCATAATAAAGAGATAAATAGACATAATGCCCAACTTATATTTGCCACACATGATACCAATTTATTAAATGAGTCTATGTTTAGGCGAGACCAAATTTGGATGGCTCAAAAAGATGAATTTGGAGCAACAGATTTATACTCTTTGGCACAATTTAAAAATGTAAGAAAAAAAGAGGATTTTGAAAAGAGATATATTCAAGGAAAATATGGAGCTGTTCCATATTTAGATGAATTTAGTTTTGAGGTAAATTAATTATGGCTAGACGAGGTGGGGATAAAATCCATAATAAGAAAAAAGAGTTAAAAAAGAGTGATTTTAAAAGAAGAGTAAATGATAGAAAAACTGTTCCTGATGTAATCATTTGAGTTGTGGTATCTTTTACATTTTGATTATCGTCCAACGCCTATTCTACGAGATGAGATAATAAAGATATTAATCTTAAAGTTAAAAGAGCTAGAACCTTATAAATTTCAAAAATTAAATAAAGATAATATCAAAAAAGAAAACTACACTAAGCTTATTTTTGAAATCCTCTTAGCTAAGCAACCTATAGCCATTAAAAATGCTAAAAAACTATTGGCTTCTTATGGAGATAGCCACACCCCCCAACAAGACAATCCATCTACTACAGTGCATCAATTGATTCAAATTCTAAATTATATCAACCTATCAAAAAATTAAATAGTAGATATTCTAGCATATTAGATATAATAAACTATCTCACTCAAAGGATTATTTATGCAAACGATAAAAGCTTTTTTTGTCTTATTAGTACTTTTTAGTACAACACTCTCTGCTCTAGATGTTCCCTCACTTAAACTCCATAATTCTCATCTCAAAGCTGTCAAGCTCTCCTCAATGAAAATAGATTCAGAGCTTATCTCTACTATGGCAACTTCTACTTATGAGTTAAGTTTTTATAATCCAAATAATCAAATCATCGAAGGGGAGCTAAACTTTTCTCTGCTTGACTCTCAAAGTGTGATTGATTATGCTCTGGAGGTTGACGGTAAATATCGCCAAGCCTCTATCGTACCTAAAGCTAAAGCTAAAGAGGCGTTTGAAGATGTTATACGCCAAAATATTGATCCTGCTATCCTTGAAAAAACTATTGGGAATAATTTGAAAGCCAGACTCTATCCTATCCCAGCAAAAGGGTATAAAAAAATAAAAATCACTATCCAAGAGCTTCTTAAATCCAAAGAAGAAAAAACCATCTATCAGATGCCATTTACTACCAAAGATAGACTTGATGAATTTAGCCTTAATATTAATTTCCCTACACTTGATGAGGATGCACCAGTATTTGTTAAAGGTATGCACTTTGATAAAAGTTCACATGGCTCTTTACTACGCTTTAATAAGTCCAATATTGCTATCAAAAAGCCTATCTCTATCGCCTTTGATAATCCAAATATCTTACAGAGCTTTCGCCAAACAATCAAAAAAACCAATTTTTATTTTGCCACAATGCCCTTTAATTTTCATCCTACACCCCAAAAACCCCCAAAGAGTGTTGCTATTGTCTTTAATACCTCTTTTAGTAATAGAGATAGAGCCATTGATAAAGAGCTAGCTTTTCTTAAAGCTTATCTTGCTCGTGTAAAAAATCCAAAAATTGAAGTGATATTTTTTAGTAATGATAAATTCAAACGCAAAAATATAGATATAAATAAGCAAGGATATAAAGCTTTAGCAAAAGAGTTGAAAAATGCTCATTATAATGGAACAAGTAATTTTGGAACACTTAATATATCCAAAATAAAAGCTGATGAGGTACTGCTTTTGTCCAATGGTATCAAAACACTCTATAGCAGTAATCCCAAAAAAATCAATAAACCTATTATTGCAATTAATGCTTCACTCAATGCAGATACGAAGCTACTCAAATACTATGCCAAAATCTCCGATGGACACTTTATTGACTTGATACAACAAAGTCCGCAAGAGGCGATAGAGACACTCCAACAGAGCAGACCAAAGATACGCATCATCCACTCTAAAGGCATAGCAAAAAATGAGAGTTTTATAGAGTATAGCAATAACGAAATAACTGTTTTTACCCGTTCAAGGTCTTCTAAAGCTTCGCTTATATTAGAATATAAAGAGCATAACCAAACCCTAAGAAAAACTATTCATTTTAAAAATGCTCTTCCTGTTAAAGCTCATCTACCTACTTTGTGGGCGAGTAAACGCATCCAAGCATTGAGTGTTGAGTATGATAAAAACCGAGCTATTATTGATAGATTGGCAAAGTTTTATAAAGTAGTAACCAAAGATATGTCCATGATAGTCTTAGAGCGTGTGAGTGATTATGTCAAATATAAAATCCTCCCACCCAAAGAGCTACAAAAAGCCTATTATACTCAACTATCTCAGAGAAAAAATGAAAAACTTTATGAGAAAGAACAATCATTAATTGAATCAATAAAACTCCTAGAGGAGCAAAAACAGTGGTACAAACGCAAATTCCCAAAAACAAAACGCCCCCAAGATAAATTTGATACGCACCAAGGTAGTATAAGTGATGAAGAGGGTGGAGATATTGCTCCTGTGATGATGGCAGAACCTACCCCAGCTCCTATTGAGGAGAAATCAAAAAAATCCAAATCAAAAAAAGAGGTACAAAAATCAAAAAAATTGGAAATTGCCCTAAAGTCCTTTGATCCTGATACGCTCTATCTCAAAAAATTAAAAGAGCTAAAAAAGCACCAATGGCTTTATGCCTATGAGATGATGAAGACAGAATATATTGCACAACCTATGTATTATGTTGATGTGGCATCATTTTTGTATAAAAAACAGATGAAACGCATAGCAATACGCATTCTCTCTAATGTGATTGAGATGGATTTTGATAATAGTGAATTTTTGCGTATTTTTGCCTTTAAAGCGATGGAGATGAAAGAGTATACTCTAGCTATCAAAGCCTACGAACGGGTCAAAAACTTACGCCCTTTTGAACCACAATCATATCGTGATTTGGCTCTAGCATACTCCAAAGCCAAGCAGTATTCTAAGGCAGTCAAGAGTCTCTATTATATTCTTTTGCATACATGGGATAGTCGATTTAATGGTATCAAAATTGTTGTGATTAATGAGATGAATGCTATCATCACAAAACATCATCCCTCTACTAAAGGTATAGATAAACGCCTTATAGCCAAAATGCCTGTGGATTTTAGAGTCGTTATTAATTGGAGTGGAGACAACAGCGATATGGATCTATGGGTGACTGATCCACATGGTGAAAAGACCTATTACAGCAATAAACTCTCCTATATTGGAGGTAAAATCTCTAATGATATTATAGGTGGTTATGGACCTGAAGAGTTTATGATAAAAGATGCTATCAAAGGAGAGTACAAAATAGAGGTCAATTACTATGGAAGCTCATCTCAAAAAACCACAATTCCTGTCACCATCCGAGCAGAAGTCTATACCCACTATGGTAAAAAAGCTCAAAAAGGCAGTGATATAGTAGTACGCGTTGGAAATCAAAGTCAAGTTGTAGAAGTTGGAGAGATTAGGTATTAATTTGGAATATACAACAATCTTAGATATTATTGGTACGGTGGCATTTGCACTCTCTGGTTATATCTTGGCCTCAAAAGCCAAATTTGATATACTTGGAGTGATAGTTATATCACTGATAACTGCATTTGGTGGTGGTGTGGTGCGTGACTTGCTTGTAGATAAAACACCTTTTATCTTTAAAGAGACTTATCCTATAGCAGTAGCTATGACAACTATTTTTATAGCGTATGGATTAAAACTACACCATAATATCAAACTTTCAAACAATTATATATTTATAATAAGTGATAGTATAGGACTTAGCCTTTTTGCTTATACAGGTGCAATTACTGCTTTGAATGCAGAGTTTAACTTTAGCGGAATACTCTTTTTATCATTTTTAACAGCTGTTGGTGGTGGTATCATAAGAGATATAATGATGAATAAAGTACCTTTTGTCTTAACTAATGATTTTTATGGGACGGTTGCACTGCTGATAGGTCTTGCCGTTTGGCTACTCTCTCTTTTTAATTTTATTAATACTTATAGCTCTTTAATAGTTTTAATTACAGGAACTATTATTAGGCTTATCGCTGTAAAAAATAGATGGAAGTTACCAAAACTTTTTTAGCTTAAGAATTTTAAAATAAAAAAAGCACCATATTAATCAGAAATAGATTATAATAAACAAAAAATAAGGAAATAAAATGACTATTACAAAAAGTGTAACATTTATAGCAAAAGAGGGTTCTGAGGCTAAGATGAAAGAGCTTTTATCGGCGATGGTTGTACCGAGTAAAGCAGAGAAGGGTTGTCTTTTTTATGAAATTTTTCAATATGAAAATGAGAGAAATAGATTTATGGCTGTAGAGACTTGGGAGAATGAAGATGCACTTAATGGGCATAAGACATCAGCACATTATGCAGTATATAAATCAAGTTATGAACCATATTGTAAAGATAAGTATAGTGATGAATTAGAAGTTTTAGCCTAAAATAAATAGATTTATGGTTTATAAAAGGGGTGATGATGAAAGTGTTACTAACAGGTGCCAATGGATATATAGGGAGGCGACTCAAGCAGAAGCTTTTGCAAGAGGATGTCTCGTTGCGGATGCTTGTGCGTAATGCAAAAAGTATTGATTCTGATATTGGTGCAGAGGTTGTAGAGGGAAATACCTTTGATAGTGCATCACTCGATACAGCACTAGAGGGGATTGATGTTGCTTACTATCTTATCCACTCTCTCCAACAAGCTAATTACAAAGAGCTTGATAGACAGAGTGCAAAAAACTTTCTTGATTCTGCTATCAAGCAGGGAGTTAAACGCATTATATACCTTGGTGGGCTTGGTATCAAAGAGCAGGCAAGCGAACACCTACTGAGTCGCATAGAGACAGGAGAGATACTCTCTAGTAGACCCGATGAGATAGAGACAATATGGATCCGTGCAGGGGTGATCATAGGTTCAGGTAGTGCGAGTTTTGAGATCATCAGACATCTTACAGAGAAGCTTCCTGTGATGGTCACGCCCAAGTGGGTCAGTACCTTAGCTCAACCTATAGGGGTAGATGATGTGATACGCTATCTCAATGCTTCCAAAGATTTGCAACACTCTAGCAATCTCGTGGTAGATATAGGCAGTGAGATTATGCCCTACAAAGAGATGATGCTAGGTTGTGCAGAGGCACTTGGGTTGCGCCGCTGGATTGTACCCCTACCGATACTCACTATCAAGCTCTCTTCCTACTGGCTCAACCTCTTCACACCAGTGCCTTATAAAGTAGCACAATCTCTTATAGAGGGACTCTCTTCTGAAGTAGTAATACAAAACGACCATGCCAAGCAGTACTTTCCTCAGATAGAGCCTCTGACTTTTCAACAAGCTGTCAAACAAGCGATCAAAGAGATGGAGCAGAACCAAGTCTTTAGCCGTTGGAGTGATGCAGGGGGTGGGGAGGATATATGGCAAGAGAATTATAGAGATGACCCCTCCTCAGCGATACTGCTCGACCGCCAGTCACTCCCACTTGATGGTCTTAGTAAAGAGAGTGTATACCGTACCTTCTGCTCCATAGGTGGCAAAGAGGGGTGGTTTGCTTATGATTGGCTGTGGGAGATGCGAGGTTGGATGGACAAGATGATAGGCGGTGCAGGACTCAACAGAGGACGCAGAGATAGCTATGAGTTGCGTGTGGGTGAGAGTCTGGACTTTTGGAGAGTAGAGGATCTTATCCCTAATGAGAGACTCCTCCTCCACGCACAGATGAAAGTCCCTGGCAAAGCATGGTTAGAGTTCAAGATAACAGATGATGAGCTGATACAGACTGCTTACTTCTATCCTAGAGGATTGTGGGGTAGACTCTATTGGTATAGCCTCACCCCTCTTCACTATTTGGTGTTTGGTGATATGATACGGAGTATTTTGGAGAGGGCAGAGCTGAAAGCATTAGAAAAATAATTACTTTTTTTATACAAGTTTCCTTGATTATCTGTAATACTTTATCATAAGCTTTAATAGATACAATCATAAAATACTATTTTGAAGGAGATCTTATTTGTCTTATTATCACTATAATAATGTTCTATTTTGCTATTAATAATTTTATGGCTGCTGAACTTATAGCAGGGTTTTTACAAGGGACTATAGCTTTATTATTTTTGCTTCTTTTGGTTCGTAATATTTATACAGTAAGCCAAGAACGCAAAGGTTGCTCTGTATCAGGATGTAAAATTACTGATATAATAGTCAATCTATTTAGAAAAAAGGATGCCTAATGGAACATTTTTTTACTTGTCCTTATTGTTGGGAACAAATATCTATGATACTAGAGAGTGATGAAGAAGAAGGGAGTACAAGCTATATAGAAGATTGTGAAGTCTGTTGTCGTCCCATAGAGCTAAACTTTAAGCTTGATGGAGAGTTGGCTTTATACTTTAATGCAAGAAAAATGGAGGGGATATAATGTATATCTTTTGCTATAATAACACGAATAAAAAATAACGAGGTTCTATGTTTACAGGTCTTATACGAGAAATTGCCACAGTAAAAAATTATACTAATAATATATTAACTATTGAATCAAAACACAAAGCAAAACTAGGAGACAGTATCGCTATTAATGGTGTTTGTCTAACTGTTATTCAAGTCCATAGTAATGGTTTTGACTTAGAATTAGCAGATGAAACTCGTTCTATTATTGATGAGAGTAAAATTAGTGGTAAGGTACATATAGAGCCTGCTATGCAACTAGATGACCGTTTTGAAGGACATATTGTCCAAGGACATGTTGATTGTGTGGGAATTGTAAAATCTATTACTCCCCTGAGTAATGCTACAGACTTTATTATAACTGTAGAAATGGATTATATAGCTCATATTATACCTAAAGGCTCTATTACTATTGATGGAGTAAGCCTAACTATTAATGATGTGTACAAAGATAGCTTTCGTCTAACTATTATTCCACATACTTTACGAGAAACATTAATAGGCAAATATAAAGTAGGTACAAAAATTAATATAGAAACAGATCTTTTTGCTCGATATATAGACCATATCCTTCAACATCGTTCAGTCAAAAAATCTATGAATTGGGATGATGTTGATAAGATACAGGCTCTCTATTAATGCTTAATCTTTTTGATACTCATATTCCAAATAATGGTGAACAGTTTGATACTCTTTTGGAACATAAAAATATAAAAATAGTTCGTATAGTTAGCTCTGATACTCTAGAAATTAATGAGTATTCTCAAAGCGAAGATGAATGGGTGGTTCTTATAGAAGGGAGTGCTGTTTTGGAGCTAAATACTCAAAGATATAGACTAAACAAGGGAGAATCTTTTTTTATTCCAGCTTATACAGTTCATAGAGTATTAGAAACCCAAGAGGGTACGATTTGGTTAGCTGTTCATATAAACTAATTAGTTTTTTACTAAAAAATATCAATTTTAACTATTATTAAGTAAAAGAGGGTAGTTTTTCTGATACCATATTATCTAATATGATTTTTATCTTACTCTATCAGAGAGGGCTAAAATGGTTAAATAATAGG
>JADGDQ010000069.1 GCA_016744805.1 Sulfurovaceae bacterium | reverse complement strand
TTATTTGCTATATGGGAATTTCATCTAGGTGCAGCAGTTCGTCATCGTATGCCTTTGATAGCAATACTTCTTCCTGTGGCATCGTATGGGATGATAAAATTATACCAAGATATTCAAAACTATAAGGCAAAAAAATGACTCTACAGATACTTATTTCTACTATGAATAATAAATTTATAGATAGAAATATCACTCCTCCTGCACCGTATGTGCTTATTAATCAAATATCACCTGATAAAGGCTTATCCAAAAGTAGAAACCAAGCTATAGCTAAAAATAGTAGTGATATTGGACTTATTAGTGATGATGATTTGGAGTATAAAGAGGATATAGAAAAAATAATCCTAGAAGCATTTACAAAAAATAATGATGCTGATATAATAACCTTTCAAGTCCAAACCCCAGATGGTTTAGCATATAAAAAATATAAAGCAGACTCTTTTTGGCATACACAAAAGAGTATTATGAGCGTTTCATCTGTGGAGATAGCATTTAGAAACTCTTCTATCAAGGAGAAGGCTCTTAAATTTGATGAAGTTTTTGGTTTAGGGAGTGATTTTCCTACAGGTGAAGAGGTTATATTTTTGAGTGACGCACTAAAAATGGGTTTAAAGATTCTTTATATACCTATACCTATAGTTATTCATCCATTAGAGAGTTCAGGAAAAAATTATGATAATCCACTGCTTATACAAGCAAAAGGGGCTATGTTTTATAGAATATTCTCTTTTTTAGGCTATGGTGCTTCTTTGCTTTTTGCACTCAAAAAATATAAATCATCTCCCCATTCTATGATGCAGTTTTTTGCATTAATGTCACAAGGTATACGCAACTATAGGAGTGTAAAATAATGAACAATACAATACTAGAAAGAAATGAGATAAATGAGATAATAGATCTTTTGATAGGCTATAAAAAACTAATTGCTAGTGTTACTATAGTTATAGTTCTTATAGCTACGATATATGCATTTTTTATTTACAAACCTATTTATCAAGCCACGGCTCTTATTCAGCTAGCCAAACAGAACACTTTTATATTTGAAGATGCTAATACACTAAGAGAAAAGTTAATTAATAAGTATGCTATTTATACGGATCTTGATAAAGCATTCCCACATATTGCTAGTATAGAAAAACCAAAATACTCAACAGGTTTTCTTGAAATCACAGCTTTTTCTTATAATAAATCAGAGTTAAGACCCATACTTACCAAGAGTGTTTCTGCAATACAAGAAGATCATAATACTTCATTCCAAGCATATATTAAAAATCAGAAGAATGTACTTACGCAGTCGAATGATATTATAGAGATGATGCAAAAACAGATAAGTCAACTAAAAATAAATAATGAGCAATTAGATACGCAACTCAAAGGCTTAGATAATAATCAGTTAGCATTGATTGCTATTAAAACAGTCACTATTATTAAAAATGAAACAGAGATAATACGATTAGAAGAAAAAGAAATACGACAAGTAAATTTTTCAAAGTCTTTAACTGTAACACTTGATCCTACAAGAACATTCAATACAAAACTCATAAATGGTATTAACATTCATCCAAAACCGATTACTCCTAGTAAGAAGATTATTATTATTGTAGGCTTGATAAGTGGAATACTTCTTGGTCTTCTTTTGTCTTTTTTCTTGGCGTTTTTAGCAAAAAGGAGAGAATAGTATGTTGCTTTCTTTAATGTATCATCATATTAATTGTGATAAGTTTTCTAATGAATTAGAGATATTTAAGGCTCACTTAGAGTATTTGGTAGATAATTATAATATAGTTATTCCCAATGATACACTTAGTAATAAACAAGAGAATCTTTGTATTACATTTGATGATGCATATTATGATTTTTATTATTATGTATTTCCTCTACTCAAAGAGTATAATATCAAGGCTGTTCTTGCAGTTCCTACGGGTCTTATAGACGAGCAGACTACAGCTTCTCATACCCAAAGATTATCTCTTACACACCAAGAGATATATCAAGAGAAAAATTATCGTAAATTTGGTTCATTTTGTACTTGGGGTGAACTTAAAGAGATGAGTGATAGTGGCTATGTAGTGATGGCTTCACATTCTCATAAACATAAGGATTTAGCAAGTAGCGATATTGATCTTTACCAAGAAATAGTGACCTCTAAAGAGATATTAGAACAAAAGCTATTATTGCCTATAGAGAGCTTTATTTTGCCATTTGGAAGATATAATAAAGACTCTATTAGCTTATTAAAAGAGCATTATAAATATATTTTTAAAGTAGGGCAGGGAATTAATAGAAACTTTAATGGTGTAAATGGTCTAATTTATCGTATTGATGGGGATGGAGTAGATAATATAGCTACACTTTTTAGTTCTAAGCGTATGATAAAATATAAAATAAAATCACTTATTAAATATTTTTATGATGGGATACAAAAATGAAAAAGAGAATATTTCTCTCTCCACCTGATATGAGTGGCAAAGAACAGGAGTATATAGCAGAGGCTTTTGAGAGTAACTATATTGCTCCTCTAGGACCTTTTGTTAATCGTTTTGAAGAGAGTATTTGTAACTATACCAAAGCCCCTTATGCTTTGGCTCTTTCATCTGCTACAGCTGGGCTTCATTTGGCTCTTAGAGTCTTAGGAGTAGGTGAGGGGGATATAGTACTTACTTCTTCTTTTACCTTTATAGGCTCAGTTAATGCTATACTTTACGAGAGAGCTACTCCTCTATTTGTAGATAGTGATAAGAGCTGGAATATCTCTCCTACTCTTCTTAGAAAAGCTATTGCTCTAGCACCCAAAAAACCAAAAGCTTTGATTATTACACATTTGTATGGGCAAATGGCAAAAATAGAAGAGATTGTAACTATTTGTAAAGAGCATAATATTTATCTTATTGAAGATGCAGCAGAGTCTTTGGGGGCATCTTTTGGAGCTAAACAGAGTGGTATTTTTGGTGATTTGGGTGTGTACTCGTTTAATGGGAACAAGATACTCTCTACTAGTGGTGGGGGGATGCTAGTAAGTAGCAATAAAGAGTGGATAGACAAAGCGAGTTTTTTGTCTACACAGGCTAAAGAACCATATTTACACTACGAGCATAAAGAGTATGGTTATAACTATCGTCTTAGCAATATACTCTCAGCCATTGGAGTAGCACAGATGGAAGTTTTAGACCAAAGAGTAGCAAGAAAAAGAGAGATATTTAATCTCTACAAACAAGAACTGTCTGATATAAAAGAGATTAGTTTTATGCCAGAAATACAAGGTAGTAGAGGTAATAGATGGCTTACTACGCTTACTTTTGAAAAAACTAATCCATTAAAGATAATTGAAGCATTAGAAGAAAATAATATAGAGAGTCGTCCTCTTTGGAAACCTATGCACCTACAGCCCCTTTTTGCGAATGCTTTACAAGTGAGTGATGGGTATAGTGAAAAATTATTTCAAAAAGGTCTCTGTCTTCCTAGTGGTACAGCTATGAAAAACAGAGATATTATAGATATTTGTACTATTATAAAGAAAAATATCGAATGAATACATTTTTTCGTCCCACATCTTTGAAGCGAACAGTGTTTTTTTTATTTGCTGATTTATTTTTGTCTCTTATTACCCTCTATGGGGCATATAGTTTGCGTTTTGGTCTTTATATCGAAAAAAGTTTTCTTGCCTCTTTTGCCTTAACTTATACACTTTTAATCATTCTTAAAATATTAGCACTTTTTTGGTTTAAAGTCTATTTTGTTGTTTGGCGTTTTTTTGGTTTTAGTGAAGCTAAAAATATACTAAGAGCACATATAGTAGCGTATGGTTTGTTTAGTATTTTATATGTATTATTTAGTGATATATTTGCACCTTTTCCTAGAAGTATTATTGCCATAGATTTTTTTCTCTCTCTTTTTATGATAGGAGGATTGCGTATTTCCAAGAGATTACTTATCCAAGATATACAATCATCCAAAATGAAACCAACACTTATTATAGGAGTTAGTAGCCATACTTCTTCTGTAGTTCGTCAAACCTTAGAAAATGAGATAGATTATTATCCTGTTGCTATTGTAGCTTTAGCCCAAGGAAATCATGCTATTAATAGTTATATTGATAATCTTAAAGTGTATAGTTTTGATGACTTAGAAGAGCTTATAAAGAGTAAAGATATTAAAGCAGTGGTTATTGCTAGAAAATTGGACTCTAGTGAACTAAAAATAGTAGTAGATAGGTTAAATAGCTTAGGTATTAGTCAAATAAAACAGATACAAGTCTTGGGTTCAGAAGATAAAAAACTAGAAGATATATCTATTGAGGAGCTTCTAGCACGCCACCCAAAAGATTTAGACCAAGAGTGTATAGCCTCTTTTGTAAGAGATAAAAATATTTTAATTACAGGAGCTGGTGGAAGTATTGGATCTGAAATATCACGACAATGTAATATCTTTGGAGCAAATCATCTGACACTTGTAGATAATAGTGAATTTAATCTTTATCAAATAGGTGAAGAGTTGCCAAATGCTACTCTCTCTTTGATCTCTGTTACAGATATTTTTCAATTAAAAGAGATTATCAAAACAGAGAAGCCAGATATAGTAATTCATGCAGCAGCATACAAACATGTACCTATCTGTGAATCAAATCCAAAAAGTGCTATTTATAATAATGTTCAAGGGAGTAAAAACATTATAGATATAAGTATTGAGTATGGAGTATCTAAGTTAGTAATTATCTCTACAGACAAAGCTGTGCGACCTACAAATATAATGGGAACAACCAAACGAATTACAGAGCTTTATGCCAATAATGTAGATGCTAAAAATACAGAGATTGTTGCTGTCCGTTTTGGGAATGTATTAGGTTCTAGTGGGAGTGTTATTCCTAAATTTAAACAACAAATACAAAATGGTCAAAATATTACAGTAACACACCCTGATATTACAAGATATTTTATGCTTATTTCTGAAGCATGTCAACTTGTACTCCAAACAGCAGCTATAGCCAAAGGGGGAGAGCTTTTTGTACTAGATATGGGAGAACCTATACGGATAGTTGATTTAGCAAAACAGATGATTCGATTCTATGGAAAAGAGGGAGAGATAGCAATAACCTTTAGTGGGTTACGAGCAGGAGAGAAACTTTATGAAGAGTTATTGTTGGATGATAGTGAAAAAAAGACCATTTACCCATCTATTTTTATAGCCAAACCAACATATTATAATATTTCTCAACTCAATAAAGATATAGAAGAATTGTTTAAAAGCAACGATAAGGTTAAAGCTTTACAAAAAATCGTACCTGAATTTACAAGAGAGGCTGTGGTATAATATATAAAATTTTAGGAGTTTATACATGAAAAGAATTACTATATTAGCATTGGTATTAGCAACAACCATGGCTTTTGGGATGAGTGTTAATGAGCTTAATAAGGCTTCAAAAGAGGATTTGATGAAGATTAATGGTATAGGTGAGACAAAAGCAAATGCCATTATCAAGCATAGATCAAAAACAAAATTTAAATCTATTGCTGATGTAGAAGAGGTTAAGGGTGTAGGACCATCTTTGGCAAAAAATATTAAAAATGATGTACATAGAAAGCCTGCAAATAGTAAAGCAAGAACAACAAAAACAACAAAAGATACGAAAAAAACAAAAGATACAAAAACAACTACAAAATAAGTTTCCTAAGACCTTTTATCTATACTTTACAGAGCTTCTCTAGCTTACTAAAAGGTCTTTTTGAGATATATAACTAACTCAGCAAGATCAAGACTATAAATTATTAAAAAAATCTAAAATCTATCAAATAAATATTTCCATTGCTTTTTGTTACCAACCATTTACTAAGTATTACTTATAGTTTAATCAAAGAGAGTACCATGTTATAATTAGATAAGGAGGAGAATATGAAAATAATAATGATAGAAGATGACCCTGAGATGGCAGAGCTTATTTGTGAATTTTTAGCACGACATAATATCACTGTAGATAATTTTGAAACACCTTATCTTGGTCTCTCTGCATTGAGTTTAAAGTCTTATGATTTGTTGATACTTGATCTATCTTTGCCTGATATAGATGGGTTAGAGGTTTGTAGATTGGTGAGAGAAAAATCAGATATTCCTATTATTATCTCATCAGCTAGATCTGATATGGCAGATAAAAGTGCCTGTTTTTATATGGGTGCAGATGATTACCTACCCAAGCCTTATAATTCGCAAGAGTTACTGCTTCGTATCCATTCTGTATTGCGTCGCTATAACAAACCAATTATTTCACAAGAGCCTAATTCTATTTTTACTGTAGATATAAATAGACATGAGATTAAAAAAGAGGAACAACCTATCTATCTAACTAATGCAGAATTTGAGATACTTGCCTATTTTATCAAGAAAAAAGGTTTTGTAGTGAGTCGTGAAGAGTTACTTACTAATGTAGAGTCTATAAATTATGAGAGTTCACTCAAAAGTATAGATGTTATGATAGGTCGTATTAGAAGCAAAATAGAAACTAATCCAAAACAGCCTAAGCATCTTATCTCTATACGAGGATTAGGATATAAACTTATCAATGAATAGACACTCACTTCGATTTCAAATATCAATATTCTTTTTGGTGATAATGGTACTTATCAATATACTATTTATATATCAGCATCAATATCAATCAAGACAATATGATGCGTCATTACTCAAACGATTTCATGAAGGTATGAAAATATTACAACGAGATCGTGGAGAGAGAGTTCATAAGATGAGAAGAGGTTATCAAGAGCATAGACCTCCTCCGCATATCCTAAAAAATGAAAATTATCAAAATGAGAGCTATCAAAGAGTTACATCACTTTTACAGATGCAAGTTCTAAAACCAGACGAGATACCTAGCCTTAAAGATTATAAGCTTATTATCCAAAGTGAAGATCTTAAAGTATATAAAAATAAACAGCAGATATATTTTATACATCAAGTACCAGATAATCAGAGAACATTGTGTTTTAGCTATATCTCAGAGAAACAAGATGATTATAGATTGATACTATTTGCATTTTTGATAGATATATTTATCTTTACATTTTATTTATATGTAATAAAACGGCTACAACCACTGCAAAAACTAAAAAATAAAATTATAAAATTTTCACAAGGTGAGTTAGAAGTTTCACCTCTACAAAAAGGTAAAGATGAGATAGCTCAAGTCTCTAATGAGTTTAATAAAGCCATAGGAAAAATAAAAACTCTTCAAGAGTCTAGAAATCTTTTTTTGAGAAATATTATGCATGAACTCAAAACTCCTATAGCCAAAGGGAAACTTATAAGTGATCTTATTGATGATGATAAAAATCAAAAAAGATTAGGGACTATTTTTGCACGATTTGAGTATTTATTAAGTGAGTTTACCAAGATAGAACAGGTTACCTCCAATGCTATGATACTCAAAAAAAAGAGGTTTAGAATAGTAGATATTGTAGATAATGCCTTTGATTTACTTTTGATAGATAGTGAGCAATTGGATTTAGAGATAAACAATAACCTAGAGATAGATGCAGATTTTGAACTCTTCTCTACAGCACTTAAAAATCTTATAGATAATGCTCTTAAATATAGTTCAAAAAGAGCAAAAATTATTGTAGATAAAGAGAGTATATCTATAGTCTCTTATGGAAAAGAACTAAAAAGTACTCATTTTGAAACAGCATTTAATAGAGCTTTTGAAGATAGTAGCAAAGGGCTAGGGCTAGGACTCTATATCACCCATCATATAGTAAAAAAACATGGCTTTAGACTAGAGTATAAGCATCTTGATGGGTGTAATAGATTTAATATTTTAGTTTGAGAAAAAATAAGAGAGTATAAAACTCTACTTATTTTTTGATAGGTTTAAGATATGCCTCTAAAGAAAAGTATCCAGTGAAATCACCTACAGATGCTTTAAGTTTTAGTGTATATCTTCCTGCTTTTGTGATGTTTATATCAGGAGTTCTATAAAAACCTTTATCAAAAGGTATATTCTCTATCATCTTATCTTCTCTTGTACTATGTGGTTGTGTTAATAAAAAAGAGACATTAGCATCTGTAACTACTGTATTATCTTTTTTTGTTACAGTATATTTAAAATGATTTGCACCCACTTTTAATACAACTAGTTCTGGTTGAGGACGGTTACTGTGAATATTATCTGTCATAACCATTGTTCTTACATCTGTTAAACTTAAACGATAAAGTTTATCAAATTTTTTTTGACTTTTTATAATATCATTAATATTAATATCTGCTTGCTGATATTTCATCATATAGTCATTAGTCTCTTGTACAGGAAGTGATGCTGCTGTTTTGACAGTCCAAAAACTTAATGTTATTGCTAGAAGTAAAAAACCAACAATCATATGCGGCCAATAAGTTTTTTTGCTATTTTTTTCCATTTTTAATCCTCTCTATAGTCGGTCGTAATATAAAAATCCATAAAACTATTAATGAACCAAAATAGATAATATATTTTAGTAACCCAATAAGAAAACGAGTATCATTGGGGATAGTTTTTTTCATCTCTACATTTTTTGATAAAGCTATTTGGTCAGCTAGTTCTGAATATGATTGGACTACACCAATATTATATTTATCTTGTTTTGTATTCTTATCTTTGGAAGCAACTACATCTATAGCAGAGTCTTTGACGCTATTACTATCATAGAGTTGGGCTATATCTTGGTTAGAAGGTATTAAACCTACTCTACCACTATATTCTAACTTTTGGCTAATAATAGCATTAGGTGCAAAGATAAGAATAATATTTGGCTTACTTAACTCTTTTTCAAACTTCTTTGTATACTCTACAAAATTAAATTTTTCAGG
>JADGDQ010000094.1 GCA_016744805.1 Sulfurovaceae bacterium | reverse complement strand
CTCTGTATCTTTTTGCTCACTTTCAATTATATCTACAAGACCTGAGTGCAATAGACTACTCGATATAATAGTTA
The DNA here is from genome assembly GCA_016744805.1 of Sulfurovaceae bacterium. Lineage (GTDB taxonomy): Bacteria > Campylobacterota > Campylobacteria > Campylobacterales > Sulfurovaceae > SZUA-451. The sequence continues at coordinate 2,088 of JADGDQ010000094.1, read as the reverse complement.
CAATAAATAGAGCTTTTACTTTTTTCATAAATTTCCTTTAGTTATCTACTCTTCAAAGTATAACTAAAATATCTAGGGATACTATGAAAGTCCATATCTAAGCTATCTACAGTACATTTCCTCCATAAATATTAGAAAAAAAATAATTTTTAGATTACTTTTGTCATCTCTACCTATAAATATCTCCTAAAAAAACCTTCCATCGTTTATGTTGCCAGAACCACTGTTTTGGGTTAGCTTTTATTGCTTTTTCCATCATATTCGCTTGGGCTTGGGTCATAGCTTGTATATCTGCTTCTTGATTATCTGTTTTTTGATAGGAGATTGGGGGGTGGATGGTGGCGTGGTAGTTTTGGTAGTCGTCACTGCTTATAAGCACAGGGATAAGGTCAACCTCGTAACGGCGGGCAAGGATAGATGCTAGGGTGGTGTGGGTGGCTGGTTGACCAAAAAATTCTACTTTGATACCCTGTTTTTCTGGGAGGCTTTGGTCTATAAGTATACCTACTGCTTTATTTGCATTGAGTGCTTGGATACAGCCTCGCATTGCACCTTTTTTATAGACCATTTCTACATTAAATCGCTCTCTATTTTTTTTGAGTACCTCATCCATGACTTGACTATCAAGCTGTCTGCCTACACCTACTAATTGCAGATCAAACTTAATAGCTAATGCCTGAGAGACAAGCTCCCAATTTCCATAGTGAGCGGTGATAAATATAATCTTTTTACCCGATTTTTGAGCCTCTTGTACAATATGAGACCCCTCAAAAGTTACCTGCTCTAACACTTGGGACTTTTGCATCTTTTCACGACGCATAATTCCAAATACAGTATCGAGTAGATTCATATATGCAGAGATACCTATGGCTTTTTTTTGGGCATCACTTAGTGAGTTATCAAATGCTATATCAAGATTTTTATGAATAATTTTACGATGTTTAGAACCTACAAAGTAGGCAAACCTAGAGAGTCCAGACATTAAGCCTATAACTGCTCGTGGGGGCAAGATAGAAAGAGTAAAAGAGAAAGATTTATATAAAGAGAGATAGATATAATCAATCATAGAGCAGTTCTTGACTTATTGTAACAATATCCATAGGATCAATATTTTGAATACTAAAATCATTTTTATCTAGCTTATAATGGTCTACAGAAGAGTCTGACTTGATAACTTTATTAATAGGTGTTTGGTATACACGATTAATAGGTGTTGGTCCAAAAATAGTGATAGATGGGATATTGAGTCCCCATGCTATATGTGTAGGACCTGTGTCATTTCCTATGAGTAAATCACTTTTGGCAATAATGGCTTTGAGGGAATTATAACTTAGACGAGGGATAACTGTGGCATAAAGAGATGTATATGCTATCCATTCGGCTATTTCTCTCTCTTCTTTATTGCCCCAAATAATAATAATATTCTCTTGAAGAGCATTTGCAATAGTAGCAAAATGCTCTTTAGGATAGTTACGACTCTCCCAAGTTGAACCTACTACAAAAATAATATTCTTTTGAGTAGTACTTATGTATCTATCTATATGTTCATCATCTTGATAGTATAAAAATGGCTCTTTTTCTAAAATATCTTTTGGTAATATATCAAACCCAAACGGCTCACTCAATACTCGCATATTTCGATCAATAGTATTGTCATGATAGGGTATATGTACACTATTATTATAAAAGTATGATGCCTCTTTTTCTCGAATAGAGTCTTTGGAAAAACCCCATAAATTCCCACTATTCAAAAGCTTAGCAGTCATAGCTGACTTAATAAGCCCCTGTGCATCTATAACTATATCGTAGCTATTATCAGCATATTGCATCACACCTTTTATCTCAGAAAGTAGTTTGAGTTTATTTTTTTTGAGTGCTTTTAAATTGATTGGGAGGATATTGTCTATATGAGGGTTATCTTCAAGTATTCCTACAAATCCTTGTTCTACAATCCAATCAATTTGAGTATTAGGAAGATGTTTTTTTATAAATTGTAATGCTCCCATTGCATGGATAATATCACCCATTGCAGAGAGTTTGACTATAGCTATCTTCACTAAGCTATCCTTTTTTAGTATAATTTTATCC
>JADGDQ010000015.1 GCA_016744805.1 Sulfurovaceae bacterium | reverse complement strand
AATTAGTAGGAATCCCCAAGTGGCCGTTCTGTCTAAAGTCGGCCCTAAAAAGCCAACGGTGTAGGAGAGAGCAGATCCTTAGGGGGCAGATTCTAACCTCGTGAAAGGTTCAAACAAAAATACCCACGCACAGACCCGACTACCTGTCCTACGAAAACGAATGTTGGACCCCATATACAGTCATCGAACCACTCAGGTAATGGCATTATAACAAATAGGAGTTTACAGAGGAGTAAAAAGCAAGAGAATCTCTCAAATTTACTTAAATAACTCTAAAGTTGAGAATAGTATTACTTAGTTATAAAAAATATAGTAAATAATTTAATTTATGATTTTTAAAATGAAGTGGTGGCGCCAGACGGAATCGAACCGCCGACACAAGGATTTTCAATCCTTTGCTCTACCAACTGAGCTATGGAGCCACATATTATTTGAAGTGGCTGAAATTATAGCGAATTATTCTTAATATTAGCTTAATCCGCTAGAAAGCTTCATAAATAGCTCTCCTCTTGCTTTATAAGAGCTAAATTGATCAAAACTAGCAGCAGCAGGAGAGAGGAGTGCTACATCTGTAGTTTTGAGATTTTGGTCTATAAGTTCAATAGCTTTTTCTAGGGTATTAGACTCTACTGATGCTATATTATATTCTCTTGCAAGCTCTAAGAGTCTACTACTATTTTTGCCTATTGTATATATTGTAATACTATACTTTTGCATCAACAGAAAAAGTGGGGTAAGGTCTACACCTTTATCATCACCACCTATTATTAAATGAATGGGACTCTTGGCATACCCTTTGATAGCTTGTATTGTTGCATCTATATTGGTAGCTTTTGAGTCATTAACCCATAATCGTCCCAATTTATCATACTGCTCTTCTTGGCGATGAGCATCAAGGACAAAACTATTGATACGACTATAATCAATCTCATCAAATAAAACCTTACTTACTGCCATAGCAAGTAGAGCATCTTCCAAAAATGCCCCTGTAAAATCTATTTTACTTGCATCTATATCAAAATACTCTGCCAAAAATTCTACACTATCATACTCTACAACAAAAGCATTAGTTTGAGGAAGGATTAGTCCTTTGGGTACTAAAGCGAGTTCCCCCTCTTTCATATTTAACAGTGGTCGCAGTTTATCCTCTTCATAATTTTTAGCATTGCCATGCCAATCAAGATGATCAGGTGTAATAGGCAAAAGAATATAAATATTTGGCGAGGCTATATCTGTATGGTGAAGCGTATACGAACTAGATTCTAATACCCATATAGGTGCATTTATATCAAGATCTGCCAAAGGTGTACCAATATTACCTCCACTCAATGCACCTTTTTGTTCTAAAAGATGTGTAAGCATTTGTGTTGTAGTAGTTTTACCATTTGTTCCACTAATCCAAATAGTAAGTGGTAATTTTTTTTGATTTGAGAGAATATAATCATACTCACTCATCAAATTCTTAGCAGATACAATCAAAGGGTGTGAAGGGCGAAGGCTTGGAGTAGTAACTTCTAGGCTACTTGCATCAGGGTCAAAAAGATGAGAAGGGAGGATATGGTTATTATTATCATCATAATATGCTTTTGTAGCCTTATCATCAAAAAAGGTACATCCACCACCTAAAGAGTTTGCAATAGCTTTGGTTGTTATGCCATAGCCAAAAAGTGTAGGTTTTTGTGCTTCTATCATTGGTTTATCTCTTTTCTTCTTTTTGCACGGATAATATAAAATAGCGTAATAAATCCTACCGAAGTCAACGCTATCACTGTAGCTGTACGCAAATATTGGCTAATCATCTCTTCATTTGATCCCAAAAAGTATCCTAATAAAACCAATACAATTACCCAAATTCCTGCTCCTAATGCAGTATAAAAAGAGAATTTGGCAAGATTCATACGCGAAAGTCCCGCAGGGAGTGAGATATATTGGCGTATTCCAGGAATAAGGCGACCATTAAAAGTAGAAATCTCTCCATGCTTTGCAAAAAAGAGTTCTAATTTATCTAGGCTCTCTTCTTTTAGAAAAAAGTATCTTCCATATTTTAGCAAAAAAGCTCGTCCAAATTTTACTGCAAGATAATAGTTAAATACTGCTCCTGCTACAGAACCCAAAATACCTGCTAATATGGCTAGGTAGATATTCATCTCTCCTTTAAATGCCAAATACCCAGCAGGTATCATAACAACTTCACTAGGAAAAGGGAAAAAACTACTCTCTAAGAACATAAGAAAAAATATACCTATATATCCTATACTACCTATACTTTGTATAATAGTATCTGCTATTTCATGAATCATAATCATGTAACCTTTTCTTACTATTCGCTATATGCACCAACTCCAACAAGTCTTTGGTAGCGTTGTTCTAGCATCTCATCTAAAGAGAGTTCTCTAAGAGCTTTAATTTGCGAAAGGTAATACTCTTTAATAACCTCTGATGCTGATTTTCTATCACGATGCGCTCCAATAAGTGGTTCATCAAGAATATCATCAATAAGCTTATGCTCAAAAAGATCTTTTGGTGTAATTTTGAGTGCTTTTGTGGCTTGCTCTACCTTTTGGGGATCATTCCACAAAATAGCAGAACAGCCCTCTGGTGAGATAACAGAAAAGACAGAGTATCGCATCATAGCAAGTTTATCAGCCACACCAATAGCCAATGCACCTCCACTTCCACCTTCACCAATTACAATAGAAATCATAGGAATTTTCATGCTTGTAAACTCAAAAAGGTTTCTAGCAATAGCTTCACTCTGTCCTCGCTCTTCTGCACCAAGACCCGGATATGCACCCGGAGTGTCTATAAGCATAAGCACAGGAATATCAAATTTCTCTGCTAGTTTTACCGCACGAAGTGCCTTACGGTAGCCTTCAGGATTTGGCATTCCAAAGTTTCGCATAATTTTTCTTTTGGTTCCACGCCCTTTTTGCTCACCAATAACCATGGTCTTAACACCATCAATCCAACCAATATAACAAACAATAGCCTTATCATCACGAAATGCTCTATCGCCATGAATCTCATAAGCATTATCCATCATCAATCGAATATAATCAAGAGCATAAGGACGATCAGGGTGACGAGCTAGCCTAAGCTTTTGATAATCATTGAGTGAACCAAAAGTCTTTTGAACCTCTTTGTCTAAATCAACCCCAAAAGTCTCTAATGCATACTCATCTCTACTTGCCTTAGCAGATTCAATATCTTTTTGAATAGTTTCAATTTTGCTCTCAAAGTCAAGATAAGTTGCCATCTAAACTCCTTATATTTTTTTGAAAACGACGACACCATTAGTACCGCCAAACCCAAATGAATTACTCATAGCTACATCAATAGTTGCTTCTCTAGAGCTATTTGCTACATAATCAAGATCACAATTTTCATCAGCTGTAGTATAATTAATAGTTGGAGGCAAAACACCATCTCGCATTGCCATAAGTGTTACAACAGCTTCAATAGCTCCTGCAGCACCCAAGCAGTGACCAATCTGCCCCTTGATAGAACTTACAGGAGGACAGTTCTCTTTACCATCAAATATCTGTTTCATCGCTGCTGTTTCATTTTTGTCATTTGCAGGGGTACTTGTACCGTGAGCATTAACATAATCTACTTTAGGATTACCAGCCATTGCTAGTGCAGCTTTCATCGCACGGTAAGGACCATCTACTATTGGCGATGTAATATGATTTGCATCACCACTCTCACCAAAGCCAATAACTTCAGCATAAATATTTGCACCTCTAGCCTTTGCACTTTCATACTCTTCAAGTACCAAAGCACCAGCACCCTCACCCATTACAAATCCATTACGATCTGCATCAAAAGGACGCGATGCTTTTGTTGGCTCATCATTATTGGTACTCAACGCTTTCATAGCAGCAAAACCACCAATACCAGCACCACATATAGCAGACTCTGCACCAATAACCAACATCTGATCAGCACCACCCACCATAATAGTCTTCGCTGCTTCGCCAATGGCATGCGTACCTGCTGCACATGCTGTAACACTAGAAAGATTTGGACCTTTGAGTCCTTGATAGATAGAGACAAATCCACCTAACATATTTACAAGAGAAGAAGGAATAAAGAAAGGTGAAATTCTTCTAGGACCTCTATTTTCACAAATAACAGAATTTTTTGCTATATTTGGTAAACCACCAATTCCTGAAGCAGAAGAGACACCAAATCTATCTTTATCTATATCTTCTGGAATATTTGCATCTTCTATAGCATCAGAAGCTGCTTTTAATCCCAACTGAATAAAACGGTCTGCTTTTTTGACCTCTTTTGCATCCATTATGGTATTTGGATCAAAATCAGTAATCTCACCTGCTATTTTTACAGAAAATGCTTCTGCATCAAACAACTCTATTCTTTTAATACCACATTGACCCTCAACGATAGCCTTAAATGAACTCTCTTTATCTAGACCAAGACTATTGATCATTCCTATACCTGTTACTACAACTCTTTTCACTTCTACTCCTATCGTTGGATTAATGGGGAATCTTTAAATATTATTTTTATCTAAAAAATATTTAGAGATTGCCCTATCAACATTATTATTTAAAAAAGCAACCCCTCTATAATAGGGGGGAGACCTTAGATCTTTTGTTTATTCTCTTCAATAAATTTGATTGCATCAGCTACAGTAGCGATACCTTCAGCTTGATCATCAGGAATTTCAATATCAAATTTCTCTTCAAGAGCCATTACTAGCTCAACAACATCAAGACTGTCAGCTCCAAGATCCTCAATAAATTTTGATCCCTCTTTTACTTCATCTGGACCAACATTAAGTTGCTCAACTACTACTTCTTTTACATCATCAAATAATGCCATTGATTTCTCCTTCAATTAGTTAAAAATTACGCCTAAGTATAACAAAAAAATGATAAAAGAGATACGACTAGACCTATATATTCTACTATTTTAACTTCTTTGTAACATAAAGATGATAAACTTTATCATTATATACTTCAAGGAAAGATATTATGAGTACTCTCCAAAACCCCAACCTTTGTGGTATTGACGAAGCAGGCAGAGGACCACTAGCAGGCTCATTAGTTATTGCAGGAGTTGTACTACACCAAAATATTGATGGACTAGCAGACTCCAAAAAACTCACCCAAAAGAGACGAGAAGAACTTTATAAGCATATTATCTCTAGTGCCTCTTACCATATTGTCTCTTTTGATGCTACAGAGGTTGACAAAGATGGCATCTCTTTATGTATACAAAAAGGTCTCCTAGAGATCCAACAAAAACTCCAAGGGTATGAGTACCTCTTTGATGGCAATAGCAAATTTGGCGTAAGCAACCTTGCTACTCTTGTCAAAGCAGATACCAAAATACCCCAAGTGAGTGCAGCAAGCATCTTAGCCAAAGTCACAAGAGACAAAGAGATAGTAGCCCAAGCCTCACTCTATCCACACTACGGCTTTGAAAAGCACAAAGGCTACGGCACAAAAGCCCATATAGAAGCCCTCAAAAAATATGGCAGATGCCCTCTGCACCGCAAAACATTTAAGGTAAAAGCCCTTGATGAAGCGGTGTTGTTTTAACGCTTTTTATGATACTCTAACCAAAAAGGATTTTTATGCTTCAACTACTCGTTATACTCTTTACCTCATCACTCCTCTATGCTCAATCACTCCAAATCATCAACAAACCTATAGATTTTGGAAAAAATCGTATAGAGATGACCAAGTCGTATATCAAACAGCACTATGGCAAGAGTGTCAAAGATATAGAGATAGAGCCTCGCATCATACTGCTACACTGGACGGCAGAGATGAGTTTTGATAAATCTTTTGCTCGACTCAAGCCAGAGAGACTGCTCAGTGACCGCAAAGATATAGTCAAAGCCAGTGCCTTGAATGTCTCTTCGCACTATATGGTCGATAGAGATGGTACTATCTACCGCCTTATGCCTGATAACTGGATGGCACGGCATGTGATAGGACTCAACTACTCTACTATAGGGATAGAAAATATAGGTGGCAATGGCAACAAAGCAGAGGATCTTACCAAAGCACAGCTAAAATCCAATATAGCATTAGTTCACTATCTCAAACAAAAATATCCAAAGATAGAGTATCTTATGGGACACTATGAGTATCGACAGATGGAGAAGACTCCACTATGGCTAGAGCTAGACAAAGGCTACAGGACTATCAAAAGTGACCCAGGGAAACAATTTATGTCCAATGTACGCAAAGCTGTTAAGTCCTTGAGATTGAAAGCACCACCAAGATAAGCAGATGAATAGTACCTTCTCTTCCCTTGACTGGATGATATTTAGCTCCTACTTTTTGGTGCTTATACTTACCTCTGTGATACTTAGCCGTGTCAAGGTAGAGACTACACGCGACTACTTTGTAGGGTCTAATTCTATGCCTATGTTTGCTGTAGCTATCTCTGTACTTGCCACCTCTCAATCAGCTGCTACCTTTCTAGGGGGTCCTGAGTACTCTTATGGGAAAGATTTGACTTTTGTAGGCTTCTACCTCTCCGCATTTATAGCTGTACTCTTTGTAGCGTATGTACTTATCCCACGCTTTTATGCTATCAAGGCTGTAACAGTCTATGAGCTACTTGAAGTTCGGTATGGAGAAAAAGCCAAAAAACAAGCAGGTGTGATGTTTTTGATAGGGAGGCTCTTTGCTAGTGGTGCTAGGCTCTATATAGGGGCGTTGGCTATCTCTATGATACTCTTTATGGATATTGTTGCGTGGCATGTTGGGGTCTCTATAGTGCTATTGATGCTTGGGGCTTTGGCCTATACCTACTTTGGAGGGATTAAGTCTGTTATTTTGAGCGATATTATCCAAGCTATTACTTATATTGGGGCAGCTATTGCGGTGTTGCTTTTTTTGTTTTACTCATTGGATACAGATATAGCTACCATGATAGAGATACTCTCTCGTGAAGAGAAACTTACTATTATTGATTTCTCTTTTAATAACTTTGAGGGTGGGTTTAACTTCTACACACTCATAGCTGGTTGGCTACTGCTCAATATCGCTGCCTATGGACTCGACCAAGATATGACCCAAAGAGTCCTAAGCTGTAAAACTAAAACAGAGGGTGCAAAGTCACTTATCTACTCTGTATTGATGACTCTGCCTGTGGCACTGCTCTTTTTGGTCATTGGATTACTGCTCTATCTCTACTATCAGCACCCTGAACTCTCTGGTTTTTCAGGAGAGGTGAGCCAGAATTTTGAAGGTGATAAAGTCACTATCTTGATGACCTATATCCTCTATGAGATGCCTGAAGGTTTGCGTGGGCTAGTCACAGTAGGGGCTATAGCTGCTGCACTTTCAAGTACCAATTCAGTGCTAGGAGCTATGAGTTCTGTAGCCATAGAAGACCTCTACCGTCCATGGAAGTTAGCTCGTGTCAAAGCAGACGAAGCCCACTTCCTCAAAGCAGGCAAGCTAGCAGTACTTCTTTTTGCTTTACTTCTTAGTTTGATGGCGATGCTTAGTTACTATTGGCAACATGCTACGCAGACGCATCTACTAAGCTTTGCTCTTGGGGTGATGGCTTTTGCATACTCAGGGCTTTTAGGAGTCTATGGAGCGGCTATCTTTACCACTAGAGGGAGCCAAAGAACCGTTCTTTGGGCATTGGTAGGTGGCTTTATGACGGTGCTACTGTTGCAAAGCTATGTACTTACTCTTTTTGGGATTGACCTTAAGCTTGGTTTCTCTTGGCAGTTGGTTTTAGGGACTATGGTTTCGTTTGCTATTATGATGCTAGAGTCCAAGAGGTGAGTTACTATATTGGCATTATGTCAGGGACGAGCTTGGATGCTATTGATGTGGCATTATGCAAAATAAATAAGCAAAAATGCACACTTATCAGAGCCATAGAGTACCCCTTTGAGCCTCTGTTAAAACAGGAGATTTTAGAGATAATAGAGAACAACCAAACGGCTCTCTCTTTGATAGGCTCTATAGATATGCAGTTAGGCAAACTCTTTGGGGATGCAGTCAACTATCTTTTGCAAGAAGTAGCTATATCACCCCATCAAATAGAAGCCATAGGCTCTCATGGACAGACACTCTGGCACCACCCACAAGGCAAATATCCCTTCTCTATGCAACTAGGAGACCCCAATACTCTTGTAGCTCAAACAGGCATCAAAGTAGTAGCAGACTTTAGACGCAAAGATATAGCACTAGGCGGAGAGGGAGCCCCCTTAGCTCCTGCTTTTCATCAATTTGCATTTAACTCATTAGCCCAAAAAATAGCCGTAGTAAATATCGGTGGTATGGCAAATATAAGCATTATAGATACTCCATTATTAGGCTATGATACGGGATGTGGCAATGTATTACTTGATAGTTGGATACAAAAGCATCAAGGTAAAGCTTATGATAAAGACGGAGCATGGGCTTCACAAGGAAAAGTCAATAATACACTTTTAGATAGGATGCTCCAAGAGCCGTTCTTTCAACAAAAAGCACCCAAAAGTACAGGGAGAGAAAAGTTTAATCTAGCATGGATAGAGTCACATGCTAAAGAGTTTGATATATCCGCAGTCGATATACAAGCCACACTCCTAGAGTTAACCGCCCAAACCATAGCTAATGAACTAAAACTGTATGATAGAGAGCTATTACTACTCTGTGGTGGTGGTGCAAAAAATCAAGTATTAGTAGCAAAAATTAGAGAATTATTACCCATTGCTAAGGTAGATACAACAGACAGTTACGGAGTAAGCTCAGACTATATGGAAGCAATGGCTTTTGCATGGCTAGCCTACAAGCGAATCCTTAACGAAAAAGTCAATCTCAAAGATGTCACAGGAGCTAGAGAGAATGGAGTATTGGGAGGGGTGTTTGAGTGAATAGAATTTCTTGAATTATGCTAATTAATGATATAGTTTGCTAAAGAAAAATAGATAAAGGAAGATAATGAATAACTTATTTTATAACAATATTGAGAAGAATGAGTTAAATAACAATATTATTTCTAAAATAGAAGAGTATGTAAATGATAATCCTACAGAACAAATATATTTGATTACTGCTCCTTTGGGTGAAAACAAATACAATTATAGTTATGAAAAAAATGCTATTGTTATTCTTTCTCCTAAACATAGGATTATTTTTTTAAATTTAAATAATAGTAATAAAGATGATTTTGAAGAGTATTATGAAGATTTCGTAGAAGACTTAGGGTCAATTTCTGATAAATTTAATTATAAAAAACATATAGGAAGACCAAGAAAATGGCAGAATGAATTAACAACAACAGACACTCTAAATGATGACTTTAATATAAAATTTTTACTAGTTGAAAATAGAATAGAAAAAGATTTAGAACGAAATGTTGATTTTTTAATCTCTTTATTAGTAGGAAGTATTAATGATATAGAAGAGAAGGGTTTAAATAATCCTGAATCTCTATTAGAAAAGGTAAAAAAGAATATTATACTATTTGATGGAGAACAAACAAGATTTATATATCAAAAATTAAATCAAAAAAGAATTTCTATACAAGGTTTATCAGGTACAGGAAAAACAGAACTTTTATTACATAAATTAAAAGAAATATATACATCAGAAGAAGAGAGTAAAACATTTTTTACTTGTCATAACATTACTTTGGCAAATACTCTTAAAAGTAGAATTCCTAGTTTTTTTAACTTTATGAAAGTAGATAAGCAAATTCAATGGAATGAACAATTATGGGTAGATAGAGCGTGGGGTTCACAAAGAGACAAAAATTCAGGTTTATATACTTATATTTGTCATTTTTATAATATTCCTTTTATTAGATTTCAAAAATATCCTAAGGAAGTTACTTATGAGATGATATTTAAATCAGCATTAGCAAAAATAAATTTAATAGATGAAAATGATTTTAAATGTGCTTTTGATTATGTTTTGATAGATGAAAGGCAAGATTTCCCTGATGTGTTTTTTGAATTATGTGAGAAAATTACAAGAAAACAAGTATATATCGCAGGAGATATTTTTCAAGATATTTTTGACCATGATATTGAGCAGAGAGTAGTAGATGTCGATTTCGTGTTAAATAAATGTTATAGAACAGATCCTAAAATATTAATGTTTGCTCACTCTATAGGTATGGGACTATTTGAAGAAAAAAAATTAAATTGGCTTAAAGATTCTGAATGGAAAGTTAGTGGATATAAGATAGAACGAAAGGGAAGAGAGACTTTTTTATCAAGAGATGCTGTTAGGAGATTTGAAGAATTAGAAACAGAAAATATTTCTAGTATGAATATTGAAAAGCTTGAAGGATTTACACAAATTATAAATATAATTAAGAGGATTAAAGATTCAAACCCAACAGTTAAACCTGATGATATTGCAATCATTATTTTAGATACACATAAATCTACATTTGATACTATAAATAAATTAGAATTTCAAATTGCAGAGCAATTAAATTGGAAAGTGAATAAAAGTCATGAGAGTAAAAGAAAAATAGAAGATACTCTCTTTATTAGTAATAAGAATAATGTTAAAGGTTTAGAATTTCCTTTTGTAATTTGTATCACAGCTAAGATTTTAGATACTTATAGTTATCGTAACACTTTATATACAATGCTCACTCGTTCTTTTCTACAGTCTTTTTTATTGGTAAAAGATGATAGTAATTTAGAAGTTCAAAAAAAGGGTTTAGAAATTATTCAAATAGAGAATTATATTCAAACTATTGAACCAACAGAAGAAGAAAAGAAAGAAATAAAGAAGACTATTATTAAAGTGCAAGAAGAAAACAATATGTCTTTTAAAGAATTTTTACTACAGATGTTTGATGAGTGTAAAGTAGATAGAAAGAAAAGAAAAAATTTAGAAAATATGATTCGTAGTAATGATGTTTTAAAAGAAAGTTTTGATAAAGAGAAAATTGAAAATTTTATACGCACAAATGAAGAATTTTGTTAAATGAAACAGTATAAATTTAATATTAATCAACTCTATTTAGATAAATTTTTTAGAATTATTCGTACTAAAGCCGAAGTGATAGAAGTATTAATGAGAACTATTAAATATATGCTTTTAAATCCTACAATAAGTAAAGAGAAAGCTTCTGGAAAAATAATTTTACAAATAGATAAAATGAGTAGATTATTTTTTTTCACAAATAAAAAATATTATTCTATTGTATTTCCTTTTTTTACACAAAAAGAAGAGGATACATATAGCTTTTCTTTCAAAAATATGATAGAGATTGATAGCAGACTTATATCACAAGTTATATCTATCATTAAGTGTGATGAATTTAAAGCTAATTGTAGTTTGGATTTTGTTGCACCTATTTGTGATTATGAAGAGGAGTGTGATGAAAACTTTTGGGAATTTTTAAGAGAATTACTTTTGATGGAAGATGGTTATATTCGTTATGATTATGATGAAAAAAATGAAAATGGAGCTATGCATCCTTTAAATCATTATGATTTATTCTATTCCAGTAATGCTACTTTTAAAATAGGTTTAAATCAAAAATTAGAAGAAGATGATTTTACAGATCTCTTAGATATTAATACAGATTGTAGATATATAAAATGATAAATATTACTAAAACAAAAAACTGGCTCAACAAACACAATATCGACTTTAGAGATATAGAGGTGGCTTCCTCTGATGCTAGTTTTCGTCGCTATTATCGGCTCAAAGATAGTATGCATAGCTCTATTGTGATGGATAGTTCTGAGCAGAAGGAGTCGCTAGAGCCTTTTGTGGAGATAACCCAGAGGCTGAGAGATGTGGGGGTACGCGTACCTAAAATCTTGGCGGTGGATGTGAGTGAGGGGTATCTGATGATGGAGGATTTGGGAGATAGGCATCTGCTTGATACGCTTGATATCTATAATTTTGAATCTTTTTACGATAGAGCCATAGATATAATAGTACAGATGCAAAATGCAGATATAAGCTCTCTACCGCTCTATGATGCAGAGTTTTTGGGTTTTGAGATAGAATTAATGCCAGAATGGTATTTGCAGAAGCATTTGGGATTGGAGCTTGATAATAAGCAGAGAGTTATAGTAGATAGAGTACTCCAAAGCATAGTAGATGAGGTAGTAGCACAACCCCAAGGGGTCTTTGTGCATCGTGATTTTCATTCACGCAACTTAATGCTTACCCCTAGAGATGAGATAGTTGTAATAGATTATCAAGATGCTAGAGTGGGGGCTATTACTTATGATTTGGTCTCACTGCTTCGGGACTGTTATATCTCTTTTGATAGAGAGCAGATAGAGGCACTAGCTCTAAGCTTTAGAGATAAAAAGGGGCTAAGTGTTGATGATACTACTTTTATTAGATGGTTTGATTACATGGGTCTGCAACGGCATATCAAAGTATTAGGGATATTTGCACGGCTTTCCATTAGAGATGGCAAAGATGGGTATTTGGATGATATACCACAAACACTCGACTATATCCTCTCTATAGCTCAAAAATATCCTCAAACAAAAGCTCTTGTAGAAATTTTTGATAAATTAGATATAATCAACAAAAAAGGGAACGAGTGAGACTACACATGACTCTTCAGAGGGAATCTATTCTATTAGATGACTCAATAATTATAAAACTAGAACGATTTGCAGAGCTTTTACATGAGTGGAATGGGGTGCATAACCTTACAGGTGCAAAGAGCATAGAGGCTATATATGAGAATATTATAGACTCTTTATATCCTCTAACATTTATCAAAGAGCCAAAGAGTCTGCTAGATGTAGGCACAGGTGCTGGGTTTCCAGGTTTGGTTTTGGCGATTGCCCTCCCCTCTTGTCAAGTAGTCCTTGCAGAACCTCTTAAAAAACGGGTAGCATTTTTGAAGTATATGCGAGCAGATTTAGAATTAACTAATATGAAAGTCGAAGCAAAAAGAGTAGAGAATATCACTCATAGCCCATTTGATATGATTAGCTCACGAGCGGTGACTAATACCAAGCTTCTGCTCTCTTTGACCAAAGAGCTTAGCAGTAGAGAGACCCAGTATCTTTTTTATAAGGGTGAGCGAGTTTTTGATGAAGTAGAAAATCTCTCTCAACAGCTAAATTATGATATAGTTCAAAAAAATCGTAGAAATTATCTCTATATAAAGAGTCAAAAATGATACTAAAGTTTATTATATTTACAATAGTTGCACTCATAATTTATAAATTTGTGGGTGGCAGATTTCCAGAGTTAGGGTCTATCAGAAAAAAAAGAACCGAAAAGAAACAAATAGAAGAGGATACGCTTGTAGAGTGTGCTAAATGCTCTACCTTTGTAACTTATAAAGAGAGCATTATAGTAGGGGGCAAAGCCTACTGCTCCAAAGAGTGTGCAGGATTTTAGATGAAGATTTTTGGTCACCCTTGGATAGAGAGTCCAGAGTTTATTACAGTAGAGTCCAAAGAGGAGATAGCCAATACCCAAGCAGACTCTATTTTACTCTTTGAAGATATAAACAACTCCCTAGAGAATATAAAATATAGCCAAAAAGAGGGACTTCCTTTTGCTCTCAAAGTCTCTACTATCAATCATACTATTTTTGCCTATAACCTTGGTGCAAATTATCTATTAGTCACACCACAACTAGCCAAAGAGATACAAGATATAGCCCAACAGTACCTCTTTGATATGCAAATTATTGTAGAGATACAGAATGAAACAGAGATAGAGAAGTACGCTCAAATGGGCATAGATGGGGTTATATTTCAACAAACCATAAAATAGAAATAGTATAATTATTTTAATTATTTTTAAGGAGAGGGATTAATGTCTACTACTGCATACCCAAATAATTTTGATGAATTAAAAGCACAAGTTAGAGAAGCTGGTTTACTAGAGAGAGTCCCCATTAGAGGCTCTATTGAGATGATTGCTATTTTTGTATCTTTGATTATTATATATACAACTGCCACTCTTTGGAACCCCATTCTTTTGGGTCTCTTTATGACTCTTATATTTACAAGAGCTGTATTTGTATCTCATGATATTTTACATACACAATACTTTAAAAACAAAGCTCTCTCTATGAAGCTTAGTTATCCATTTTCTGCTATTATATTGAGTAACTCATCCTCTTGGTGGGATTTTAAACATAATATTAACCATCATACATACTGTAATATTGTGACAAAAGATGAAGATATTATGGCACTCAATGGAGCTTTTACTCCAAACAACAAAGGAAATAGTCCATTTTTAAAGAAATATAAACATATTGTATTTTGGGGTGCTCTATTTTTTATGTATCCTGCTTTTATTGCTCAATCGTATAACTTTGCACTCAAAAGAAAACTTTATGGTGAGTTTGCTCTTATGTTACTCCACTGGCCTATTATATGGGGAACAATGTTCTATATATTACCATTTACTGACGCATTCATTGTCTTTTTGACTCTAAATTTTACTCTCTCTCCTTGGTTGGCATTTGGATTTATTACCAACCATTTAGGCTGTGAAGTATTTGATATAGAAGAGGGCAAAGAGCTATCTTGGATGGAGTTACAAATGCGAACAAGTCGCTCATTACGAGGTGGAAAAATTGTACATTGGTTCTATGGTGGCTTAAACACACAAATAGAGCATCACCTCTTCCCAAAAGCTCCACGATTTAATCTCTTGAAAGTTCAAAAGATGACACGAGAGTTTGCAGAAAAATATAATATGATATATTTTGAAACAACCCCAATAGAGGCGTATGTACAGATAAATAATGCTATAAAAGAGTATTAACACTAAATTAACAAAATTTAATCATAATCATTTCTAAAGATTACAACAAGGAATGATTATATGACAAGGATTCTCTATTTCTCTATAGCATGTGCTTCTATGCTTTATGCTAATGAGATAAATTTAGGTACGATTGATGTAGAAGAGACTATTGAACAAGAGGTAGTCAAAGATATTCATGGCGAAGATATTAAATCTGCAGATGTGGCTGAAGCACTTTTTAAACAATCTCCATCTATCTCTTTGAAAAGACGCAGTGGTATCGCTAATGATATTGTGGTGCGTGGGCAGGTCAAAGATAATATTGCTATTACTATTGATGGGGCAAAAGTGTGTGGAGCCTGTCCTAATAGAATGGATCCTCCTATCTCTCATGTTTTAGCAAATAATATTGATTATATAGAGATAAACCAAGGTCCTTTTGATGTAGAAGATTTTGGAGCATTAAGTGCAGGTGTTAAGGTGCATACTATTAAACCTACACAAGAGATTCATGGGGATTTAAACCTGAATGTGGGGAGTTGGGGCTACCAAAAAGGCTCTTTCTCTTTGAGTGGTGGAAGCTCTAATCTTAGGTTTTTGTTAAGTGGTTCTACAGAAGTAGGTGGACAGTATGAAGATGGCAATGGAGATGACTTTGTAGGTCAAATAGACAAAAATATCCAAGCTGGTGCTATTCCTGCTTCGGCACAGTACCAAGATAGATACAAAGATATGGATGCCTATAACAAAGATACTGTTATGGCAAAATTATTTTGGGATATTACAGATAACCAAGAGTTAAGATTAAGCTATACAGCCAATAGAAGTGATGATATACTCTACCCTTCTAGTAAGATGGATGCGATATATGATGATTCTGATATATTGAATGCTGAGTATATTGCTAGAGACCTTAGTGACTACTCAAAAGAGCTTACTATTCAGCTTTATAAAACAGAAGTAGAACATCCTATGTCTACACAGTACCGTAAATCCTCTGCTATGATGGGCTTTGAGATGACCCATGCACTCACTACTGATATGCAAGGTGCCAAGATTAAAAATAGCTTTGAGATAGATAATCATATCATTACAGCAGGAATAGACTATAGTCTAAGAAACTGGGATGGTGGCTATTACAAAAATGGTACTCCCCTGCCTGAAGCAAAGTTTCATAGTATTTATGATGTAGATACTACTAATTATGCTCTCTTTCTCAAAGATAGTATCAAATTTGATAAACTTCTTGTAGATGTTGCTCTTCGTTATGATGATACAGAAGTAACCTCACAAAATAGTAAACAACAAGCTAATGATTATAATCAACTCAATGGATATATCACAACTACATATAATGCAAATGCCTCAACTAAATATTTTGTAGGTGCTGGAAAATCTAGTAGAGTTCCTGATGCAAAAGAACTCTATTGGATGGGAAGTATGGGAAATCCTGTAGGAACACCTAACCTTGATGAGACTATCAACTATGAACTTGATATTGGCGTTGAGAAGCAGTATGAGAGTGGTATGATAAAAGCAAAAATATTTTATAGTATAGTCCAAGATTATATCGCCTACAATGCCTCAAATACCAAAATGATGATGGAGAATAAAGTTACTTGGAATGCATACGAAAATGTAGATGCTACCGTGTATGGGATAGAACTCAGTGGTACTTATATGGCAACTGATTCTCTCTATTTTGATTATGGACTTGCCTACCAAGTAGGAGAAAAAGATACTCCTCTTACAGGACAACAAGGGACAAATATGCCAGACATTGCCCCTCTAAAATTTAATGGAGCTATCAATTATGAGTATGATGAGTCTCTAAATCTAAGAGCCGAGCTTGTAGCCTCTGATAGTTGGAGTGATTTTGACTCAGAAAATGGTGAACAAGAGCTTGACTCCTATGCTATCCTCAATCTAAAAGCAAGTAAAAGTTTTGCTCAAGGCTTTGAACTCACTGTAGGTATAGATAATCTACTTGATGAAGAGTATGCGGTCTCTAATACATATAAAGACCTTATTCTTCTTACAGTCCCTGGAAATGAGGTAATGCTTTTGAATGAACCAGGTCGTTATTTTTATGCTAATCTAAGATATAGATTTTAGTATCAAAAAATATTTCCATGTACTATTTGTGCAATAATTTTGGCACCATCTTTATTGGGATGAATAGTATCAGGAAAGAGATATGACTTATCAACAAAATAGGAGTGCAGGTCAATAACTTCTATATTATACAAAGAGGCTACCTGATTGATTTTGGGGATAAGCTCATTGGTAATTTTGGTATCAGTTATCCCCTCTAAGCTTCCAAAGCTTGGTGTAGGAAGTACCAAAAATATCTGTGGTTGCGAAGCAAGAGCCAAAAAGGTATTAATAAAACTATGATAATCAGGAATAAACTGATCTTTATATTTCCAATTTTTTGGCTTTACATCATTAAGCCCCAAAAAAATCACAACAATATTAGGTTCGCTCACTTTAGCTCGTGCAAACTCTTGGCTATCCCAATAAGAGGGTGAACCTTTTTTGATCATAGTCGTTGAGGTGATACCAAAACTCTCTACACTCCAAGTAGTATCGGCAAGTAGTGTACTTAGCTGAGCAGAATAATTTTGTGTTGAGGGAGAGTCTAGTCCTATCCCATAAGTAATGCTATCTCCAAGAAAAACAATTTTTTTGGGCAAAGTAGCATTAAGAGTCTCTGTAGCTAGAGAAACTTTACTTTTTAGTATCTCCTTATCATCATCCATAGCACCATTCATAACAGCCAAGATAAACTCTGATTTGGAGATACTCCCACTCTCTAACTCTTCTAACCAGTAGTCTCCACCCTCTTGGTCTAAATCACGCTCAAAAAGGTTATTATAGATAGTATTAATAAAGTCAATATCACTAAAGCCTTGGGGGTACTTCTCTTGAGTCTCAGGCTGATCAAAAAAACTTCCTGCTATCTCTTCTAAAGATAAGTTACTATTAAGCCAGTAGTTAAGTCCATCACTTTGGGGAGCTCTATCGAATGTAGCTGTATACAGCTCAATTATATTTTCCTCTGTTGCTTGTGTACCAAATAGAATGCTTGTTGTCAAAGTAGCTATTAGCACAAATTTTTGTATAAACTTTTTAATGGTTTTCCCTTTTTGGTCTCTATCATCTGAAGATAGAATTTTTTGTATTCTACCAAAAAAGTTAAAAAAACAGCAAATATAAGCTATCTCTTCCTAAGTACTGCTACTTTTTATATCAAAAAAATAATAATTCATAGATATTTCATTCTTACATCTTTATATTTTTAATCCGCATAGAGTTTGCTACTACTATCAAAGAACTCAAACTCATAGATAATGCTGCTACCAATGGATTGACAAAACCTAATACTGCTAATGGCACAGCTACTACATTATATAAAAGTGAAAAACCTAAATTTTCTTTGACTGCTCGAAAAGTTCGCCTAGAGATACGGTAGGCATAATAAATACTTTGGGGCTTTTCATCAATCAACACAACATCACTCACGCTAATAGCAGTATCCGCCCCACTTCCCATAGCAATAGCTATATCACTTAGGCTAAGAGCAATTGTATCATTAATACCATCTCCTACCATAACAACTCTATATCCATTTTGATGAAACTCTTCTATTTTGGATGCTTTATCTTGGGGAAGAAGTTGGCTATGTACTGTAGTAATGCCTACCTCTTTGGCTACTTTATTTGCACTTTGAGAGTGGTCTCCTGTGAGCATAGCAACCTCTATACCCAAAGATTGTATCTGCTCTATAGCCTCTTTAGCTCCTTGTCTAATAGTATCTGTAAGTTCAAACTTTGCGACTAACTGCTTATCTATAGCAAATAAGAAGAGAGAATTTTCAGACTCCTCTTTGACATTAATACCTACACTTGCCATAAAACTAGCATTCCCACCCAATAGCTCTTGGTCTTTGTATCTAGCACGAATCCCTTTTGCTTCTATGCTTTTGATATTCTCCAACTCAAAACTACTCAAAGTACTATGCTCTGATTCTAAATAAGAGGTAACACCTCTACTAATAGGATGATTTGAGGTCAGAAGCAGAGAATAAAGAACACTTAGGTCAAAATCATGCAGAAGCTTTGCATCTACTACAGAGGGTCTTCCCTCGGTAATAGTCCCAGTTTTATCTAGTGCCAAGAGATTACTCTTTGCCATAGTTTCCAAAAATGTTGCCTCTTTAAAGAGTATATTCTTTTTGGCAGCAACACTAATTCCTACAAGCGTAGACATAGGTGTAGCCAAACCCAAAGCACAAGGACAGGCAATAACAATCACCGATATAGCCACTATCAAAGCCTCTTCAAAGCTTCCATTGAGCATATACCAACCTGCAAAAGTAAGCAGTGCAATCACCAAAATAGTTGTAGAAAAATATCCAGAAATAGTATTAGCTAACTGCTCTATTTTTGGTTTTTTGGTAATAGACTCCTCTAAAAGATTCACTATAGAACTCATAAGTGAATGAGAAGCATCTTTGGTAGCTCTATAACGAAGTACTGAATCCAAGCATAAAGAGCCACTTAATATAGTATCTCCATCTTTTTTATAAATTGGCTCACTCTCTCCTGTAAGAGAACTCTCATCAAATGACCCCTCTCCTGTGGTTACAACACCATCTATTACTACTTTCTCACCTGATTTTAGCTCTATAATATCATCTACTTCAATACTCTCCACGCTCACTAAACTCTTCTGCCCATCTATAACCACAGTGACTTCAGTAGGTGTACTTCCCATAATGGAATCAAGCGTATCTACAGCATGTTTTTTGCTCAATACCTCCAAATATTTCCCCACAAGCACAAAAGTAACAATCATAACAACAGAATCAAAATAGACCTCTCCATGCTCTGTTATCATAGCATATATAGAGTACAAATACGCAGACAATGCCCCAGAAGCCACAAGTGTGTCCATATTGACTATACTATTTTTATAGCCATAATATGCCCCCCTAAAAAAGACCCAACCACTATAAAAAAGCACAGGAGTCGCCAATAAAAACTCTGCTACATTTAAAATATTTTTAAAAGATTGCTCTATTCCAGTAAAATACCCTGCATAATGAGCAATAGCTAACCACATAATATTCATAGTTCCAAAAACAGCCACTAATATACGAGAATAATAATCTTTGCGTACCTTTACAGCTCTCTCTTCTTGGAGTTTTGGATCATAAGGATAGGCATTATACCCTATAGCCCGAATAGTCTCTATAATCTGCGAAAGCTTCACCACACGAGGATCCCAAACAACCTTAGCTTTGTTATTGCTATAATTAATACTAGCTTCAATAACTCCATCTCTTTTGTGCAGTACCTTTTCATTGAGCCATACACAAGCAGAGCAGTGAATCCCCTCAATAATCAAATTTATTTCACTCAATTCATCATCAAGCTCTTTTACATACTTCTTATGAAAACCCTCCAAATCAAACTTTTCCAAATCAGAATTTTCTATAGAAGCAGGTTCTAACTGCGTATCCCCAAGCTTATCATAAAAACTCCCAAGCCCCTCAGAGTTAAGCAAATGATACACCCCCTGACAGCCATTACAACAAAAATAGAGTTTTTTATCACCCTCTTGATCTTTTATCATCACTGTTTCATCAAATTCAAGATTACAATGAGTACAATTTATATTTGCCAATTTTTTCCTTTATCAATATCCTTCAATTTTATCGAAAAAATGCTAAAATGCCACCTATGAATATAATGATGACTTTAATACTAATTTTGATCTTTCTTGAGATGTTTGAGGTGTGGTGGCAAAAGGCTACAACAATGGAGGGGGTATTAGAAAATGCTTACCATTATTATGGAAAAAGTATCTTTTTTTATTTTTTTATGCACCCAGCCTATTACTTTATACTATTTATTATTTTGTATACACAGATATTAAATTGGTGGTTTATAGCTATTTTATTACTCAAAACACTTGACCTATTTTTCAAGATAACACTTATGCGAGGGCTTTTTGAAGATAGTGGTGATATAAATGAAGAAATCAGAGCTATACTCAAAGAACCCCTAAGCCCTACACTCTTTTTGACAGGACTAGGGATATATCCATTTTTACTTTTTTATGGACTTAGCTAAGGTTCGATTTACCTACTCCACCTTCCCAGTCTCATACCATTTTCTCATCCATTGGTCTATTGGGTTGATGAGTCTATATAAAACTGGTACAACAAGTAGAGTGAGTATCATAGAACTAATAAGCCCACCTATGACGGCTATCGCCATTGGGGCTTTGGTTTCGCTTCCTAGGCTGGTGCTGATGGCTAGGGGGAGCATGGCAAAGACCATCGCTATGGTTGTCATTAGGATAGGGCGGAGTCTCTTTTCTCCTGCTTCTATCAGGGCTTCGTCAGCACTTTTGCCCTCTTTGATGGCATTGTTGGCGAAGTCTACGAGGAGTACGGCGTTTTTACCCACCATACCCATCAAGAGCATAAACCCAATCATTACAAAGAGACTAAACTGCTGTCCCTCTATATAGAGAGCTATCAATACACCTATGATACTCAGAGGCAAAGCAATCATAATAATAATAGGCTGTATCAACGACTCATAGAGTATGGCTAGGATAATAAACATCAGTATCACCGAGAGACCAAGAGCCGCTGCAAAAGCATTACCAGTCTTGACCATCTCTTCTGCAAAACCTGTAAATTTATACTCCACACCTTTTGGCATTAACTTATCTATCCCCTCCTCGGTATAACTTACCGCACCCCCTAGGTCGAGTCCGAAGAGATCGGCATAGACGGATACCTGTCGCTGTCTATCAAAGTGGTAGATAGAAGCTAAGGCTCTATTTTCTACAAAATCCACAAGCCCATCAAGATAGACGAGTTCACCTGTTTTAGAACGCAGTTGAAGCTTTTTGATATCTTCTATTTTGACTCTGTTGGCATCGTCAAATCGTAGGGTGATATTGTACTGCTTTCCACTCTCTTCAAAGTATGAAATTTCCAAATCACTTGAAAAGGCTGTAGAGATAGCCATAGAGATATCTGATGCAGAGATACCCAATCTATTGGCATTGGCTCTATTGATAACAATATCTACTTGTGGTTTTCCATCATCAAGGTTGGTATCTATATCCACAAAGCCTTTTTTCTTGGCTAGGTAGTCGGTGAGGTTTTTGGTGGCTACTTGCAAATCCTCAAATGAATCAGACTTAAGCACTATCTGATATGGCACAGAGACCCCTGCTCCCTTGATATTTGGGATAGCTGCTGCGGTGATATACATATTTTCATTGTTAAATGGTTTAAGCTGATCTCTAAAGTTTTGGATAATCTGCTCTTGGTTATCGCTTCTTTGGTCTTTGTCTGTAAGCTTCACATAGATAAGGGCTTTGTTTTTCTCTTGGACAGAGTTATACCCTACTCGCATAGTTGTAAACTCTACATTAGCATCTTTTCGGACTATATTTTCTATCTTTTTAGACTCCAAAACCATCTGCTCTAATGAGATACCTGCTTTGGCTCTTAGAGCTATCTCAAACTCTGCTTTATCCTCTTTGGGAATAAAATCCATACCAATCTTGGGAAAGAGGCTGAGACTCCATACAAATGTCCCAATAACAAGCAAGAGCGTAATAATTTTAAATCGTAAGACAACTTTTAAGATAACTTCATAGACCTTTTCTAATCCTCTAAAAAAAGGCTCTGTAATATTATAGAACCAACTATCACCCTTATGCAGTGTTCTCGCACTTAGACTTGGCATAAAGCTCATAGCAATAGTATACGAGATAATAACAGCAAATCCAACAGTCATCGCAAAACTCTCAAAGAACTTCCCAACAATACCACTCATACTCGCCACAGGGATAAAGACGGCTAAAAGCATCGCAGAGATAGCAAGGATAGTAAAGCTCATCTCTTTTGTCCCCTCGAATGCTGCTTCAAACTTGCCCATGCCCTCTTCCATCTTTTTGTAGATATTCTCTAGTACAACAATGGCATCATCTATAATAATACCAATAGAGAGGGTAAGCCCTATCAGTGTCATCTTGTTGAGGTCGTAACCCATATAGTTCATCAAGGCTATTGTACCTAATATAGAGACAGGAATAGAGAGAGCCGAAACAAGCGTAATGGTAAAGTTTCGCAAGAAAACAAAGATAATAATAACTGCCAAAAATGCACCATAGATGAGGTCAAACTCTACATCTTTAAGGGAGTGGATAATAAATGGTGATGTATCTTGGAGTACCTCTATACCATAATTCTCTCCTGCACTCTTCTCTAGCTCTGGCACGGTGGCTTTGACACGGTCTATAATATCTATGGTGTTAGTTCCTGATATTTTTTGGACTTCGAGCATTACACCCTCTACACCATTATACGATGCAAAACTCTTGGCATCACTCAGTGTATCCTCTACAACAGCTATATCTTGCAGTCGTATCTCATCTTTGATAATAATATTTTTTAGCTCCTCCACACTAAGAGCATCGGCTTTGGTTTTTAGAGTAAACTCATGAGTTGTACTCACAAGCTTCCCTCCACCTATCTTCACATTTTCTCTTGCGACTATGGCATTGAGTTCTGTGATGGTGAGACCTAGTTTGTTGAGAGCTGATGGGTTTGGATAGATTTTTATCTCTCTATCTTTGTACCCTACAATATTAATAGCCCCCACCCCATTAATCTTTTGGAGTTTTGGCTTGACCTTCTCATCTGCAAATATCATAAGGTTTTGGATAGACTCTTTTTTGGCTGTAACAAAGAGATTAATAACCGCTGCCCCACCAATATCAAGCTTACTCACTAGTGGTGTTTTGGCATCTTTTGGCAATATAACCGCAGCTACTTTATCTCGCACATCATTAGTAGCTTCATTAATATCTCGCTCCAAAAAGAACTGCACCATCACCACACTCGCCCCCTCACTAGAGGTAGAGGTAATCTTATCCACCCCACCAATCCGCGATATGGCTTCTTCTATCTTATCAGTCACCTGCGACTCTATAGTAGATGACTCAGCACCTGGATAGATAGTCTTGATAGTAACCATAGGAAAATCTATATTTGGAAAAAGTGCCGAAGGCATACTCTTAAAACTCATCCACCCAAATATCACCAGCGTGATGATATACATCAGCGTAGTAATGGGTCTATTTATGGCTAGTTTGTACATTTTTGTTCCTTGTTTTTAGGTTTTTGTTGCATTGTTATTTTGGTGGGATACTCCCACCATCTATCCCATCCGCCCATATCCATCCATCTCACTTCACTCAAAATCAATCTCCTCACTGAAATCACCCCAATCCTCATCATAATATCCATCATTTACAAATCTACTAAATGACGAATACTCCCAATCTTTTGTTCTTGTGACCAAATGATGTTTCACAGGATTAAAATGCATATAATCCAAGCGCAATAAAAAATCCTTTTCATCCCTAATCGTATGTTCAAAAAATCTCTTTTGCCAAATAGGTTTATACCCTTTATCTCTCCTACTTTGGGATTGATAGAGGTGTGCATAATAGTTCTCATCACAATGTTTAGAAAAATATTGTTTGATCGCTTTGATGATATATGGATACTCTTGTGATGATACTGGTGTGATGATGATATGAAAATGCTCAGGCAATACCACAACCCCATCTATCTTATAATCATATCGCTTTTTGCTATCTCTAAAACTCTCTCGTAATAGTTCAATATTCTCTATCAAGATAGGATTTCTCTGATGTGTCACCACGGTGATGAAGTAGCTGTATCCATCTAAAAATATTCGTTTATAATCAGGCATTTTTTAGCCTTTTGTAAATGTTGTTTGTAATTTGTAGCTTTTTGGTGGGATACTCCCACCCTACCACTCGAACATCTTCTATTTGCTGTATGGCAGAAACATTCCACCATTGAAATGATCCTATGTCCCTATCAAGCTCCACTGTAGGGTGGGAGTATCCCACCATCTGACACATACTTGTATGACAATCTCTGAAACTCTTATCTTTGGACTTATTTCGATTCCAATTAAATTCTCTCCACACTGTAGAGATAATTGGAAATTTGGTGGGATACTCCCACCCTACCACTCGAACATCTTCTATTTGCTGTATGGTAGAGACATTCCACCATTGAAATGATCCTATGCCCCTATCAAGCTCCGATGTAGGGTGGGAGCATCCCACCATCTGATATTTTTTATTAGCAAGCAGCATCTCTTGAACAAGGTTACTGTAGGGTGGGAGCATCCCACCACATAAATGATAATTTTTCATATTAAATTTAACTCCTCGCTGATGTCTTTGATGAGTTTGGATAATATTTATTCATAATGTCTCTTTCTATGGCAATTTGGACATAACGCCACCATATTTTCAATAATATCTTCACCACCTTGTGCTAGTGATTTAATATGATGTACTTCAAGATAAGGTTCTTGAGTTGATTTACTTATAAATGGTGCAGGTTGTTTACAATCTTTACATATACCATTGGCTCGTCGCCTCACATATTCAGATAAATATAAATTACGAACATACTCTACTCTTGTCACTTCCCTTTTTTGATAAGACATAACTTGTTTTTTTATAATATCTTCTAACTTTTCAATAGACAACTTGTTTTTTTGATTTTGCTCTTTTAATTCATATTTAAATACTTCATCATCAAGTAAGTTATATTTAGGGTTATCAATATTTTTATTCAAATTTTTATTTAGATAAGCAATGATACCTACAGAATGTGCATTTTTCATATTTAATCTAATGGTAGTATTTTTGATACTATACTCTATAAACTTTCTACTAGATATTTTTAATTTTGGTAAATATTTAGCAGTATCAAAATAAAACATCTTAATACCTATTGAATCAGGAATGGATTTTAATGAGTCATACGCAGATATATTTTTAAAATTATAACTTTTCATATCATTACCACCATTATATGAGGTAAAAAGTAAATCTTTATGTTTATTTTCTTGAACAAAATTTGGAAGATAACTTTTTAAACATAAAATTAAAACTATATCTTTGCTTAAACGAATTGAGTAAACTCCTCCAATATTAAACTGTATACCTTTACCATTTATATTTAAATTAAGATTCCAATTATTTGGATGTATGGAATTAGCATATACGATAGCATCAGTTAAAAAATTCAATACTATTTTTTGTATATTCTCATTAGGTATAAATAATTCAATAACTTTTTTTGTATCTTCTACACTATTTCGGTTAATAGCCATTATCAGCCTTTGTGGTGGGATGCTCCCACCCTACCTGTGGAATATGTTTGCTTTGCTTGTGTTGTCATACTCCATCCCTCATTGTTTTGTTTTTTGGGTTCAAGCCCTACTCTTTTCTAAATATAGCTCTAACTCTTGAGTATAGTACTCCAGCTTCTCATACTGTTTGTGACTCTTCTCCTTGGATAGTATTTCACTGCTATCTAAATCGATGATTGTAGGGTGTATATTTGGATAGTGAGCATACTCTTTGAGTATCTGTTTAAATGTATCTAGTGAGCCTAGAGCCTTTTTGTCAAATATACTATCGGGTACTTTTCTATGTTCGTTTTTTTCTCTAATCTGTGTCAATTTTTTGCAATCATCATAATTTCTGTAGATAAAATATATATCTATCTCATACTCTCTCTTTAAAGCTCTCTCTATATTTTTACTCGCAACTACAAAAGAGGCTAAATTTGTATCTAAGATAAAAGAGTAGTTGTGCTTGAAGCAGTTATCTATCAGGTACTCAACCGTTTTTATAGAGGCTCTTTGAAATAGATCCGCGTTTGCTCCACTATAATAGGGAAAAAGTTTTCGTATCTCATCAGTATCTATGATATTTAACTTCTCCTTCTCATTGAGACTCTTGACAAACTCTGATTTACCAGCCCCACTCGCCCCAGCACTCAAACAGAGCCTCTGCTTGTCGCTTCTATTTTCAATAAATGTCTCAAAGACTCTTTTTTTATTTTTTTTGAAATAGGCTAAAGCCTCGTTACTAATCTCCTCTTGAGTAAGGTTGAGCGTCTTCTCTAGCTCAATCTTAGTATCAAAGAGAACTTTTAACAAATCTTCATTTGGCATTTGGGTATCCTTTTTTGATCTGTATATTTATGATGGGATACTCCCACCCTACGAGCTTTAGCTACTTCTGCTCTGCTATAGTGATATACCCCTCACCATACAACCCAACTACAAATCCGCTCACAGCTACTTCTGCTATGATTTTGCGGTTGTTGTTGTTGGCGTAGGGGTATATTTTGGTTATTTTGCCTTCGTATTTCTCTTTGTCTCCATCTACTGTGTAGGTAAACAGTTGTCCTATCTTGAGGCTTTTCCAGTATTTTTGGTCTATGTACATGACTAGTTTTTGGGCTTTGCTACTTTGGATTTTGAGGATGGTTCGGAGCATTGCACCGCTGACTACATCTCCTACCTCTACCATCTTTTCAAATATTACACCATCAAAAGGGGCTTTGAGGGTGGTTTTGTCTAGGAGTTCTTGTTGGTATGCTAATTGATTTTTGGCGTTTTCATATTTGAATGCATAGCTATCGAGCTTGGATTGGTCTATCATGTTTTTGATTTTGAGCTGTCGGTCGTACTCTCTTTTGGCATAGTGTAGAGCTGTTTTGGATATCTCTATCATCGCTTTGATATCTCTGTTTTGTAGCTTGACAAGTATCTGGTCTTTCTGTACCTCTGAGGAGACATCTACAAGTACCTCATCAACAATACCGCCTGCGGAGAAGGCTAGGTTGGCACTTTTGTAGGCTTGGACGCTAAAGGTGGCATAGACCTCTTGGGCATTGAGTGTTGTGACCAAGAGTAGTGTGGCTAGTAGTAGTTTTTTCATCTGATGAACTCCTTTGGATTTTTTCCTGCGTAGTAGTAGTAGATAGATTTGGCTATCTCATAGTCGTATAGTGTCTCTTTGTCTCTCGCTTCTGCTAGGGTGAGCTTGTTGAGTGCATCGAGATAGGTGATGTTGTCCACCGCTCCTGCATCAAACTTGATGACAATAGCATCATAAGTACTCTTAGAAGCTCTCAAAGCACTCTGTGTACTCTTTCGTTTGTCTTTGATGGTTTTGAGTCGGCTCTTTGCGAGTCGAAACTGCATCTTCTGCTCTTGTTCGGCATAGATGGCATTGGACTCTAGTGCCATCTTTTGATAACGCAGGGCTTCGCTATCTTTTTTCATCTTGCCGTTGTCAAAGAGTCTCATCCCTACAGTGAGGTTAAGTCTGTTCTCCTCTTCGATGAGCAAACCATCACCAAAAGGGCTCGCTTGGACATCACCATAAGTAGACCTACGGTAGTTATCCGATATCACCACTTGAGGCAGATAGCCTGCATCTACTGCTTTTGCACTCTCTTCGACTGCTTTGGCTTTGGCAGAGATGATTTTGCTCATCTCATACTTCTCATAGGCTACTCTATCAGGCTCTTTGTATCTATTCTCTTTGAGACCCCCTACTTTGATACCTGTGGCGAGTCGGATATTCTCTATCTGCGTGATGAGTTGCATATCTGAGCTGGCTACGAGGTATTGGTTGTTTTCATAGACTGCTAAGAGTTTATCTATCTCTTCTTGGGTTGCGAGTCCATTCTCATAAAACTTTTTGATTCTGTTGATCTGTGCTACTAGCTCTTTGGATTGCTCTTTGAGGGCATAGAGGTTGGCACGGATCTTGTAGAGTGTGTAGTAGCGGTTGGTCATATCTAGTACTATACTCTTGGCAAAGGCATCTCTCTCAAACTGTGAGGCTTGATGCTCAAACTGCTTGGCTGAGAGCATCGCATCTTTGCGTCCTCCATCATAGATATCATAGCTGATAGCGATAGCCGCAGTCCCTGTATCTCCTGGGGAGACTACGGAGTTGGGGGATACACCTGTATAGCTAGCGGATATATCTATCGTAGGGTAGTAGCTACTCTCGACTGACTCTATCTGGCTAGTGGCTGATTTGACTTGCAAACCTTTGGCTTTGAGCTGTTCGTGGTGTTGTTCTGCCTTGGCTATGAGCTGTGGGAGGCTATAGTTTTGGGCTAATAGTAGTAGGGGTGCTGCTACAAACAGCAGTGATTTTCTCATCTCTCTTCCTTTATCTCTATGATATCAAATAGACTCTCTAGCGTCTGCTCTATGTGAGCGAGGGCATCCATCTCTATGAGCTGTGCTTCGACGACCAAGCCTGTAGCGTAGACCATCAGAGTCTCTGCTAGGCCGATGGATTGTGGGAGGATCTCTCCTCTCTTGATACCTGTTTGGAGTAGCTCTTGGATAATATCTATGAAACTCGTATGGCATCTACTGCTAAATGCTACCATCTCAGGTGTAGCACTCTGCATAGAGATAGCGATAAACTCTCTATAGAGTTGTATATGCTCTCTCTCAGACTCTTGGTGTAGAAGTGACAAAAAGTCATAGAGCTTGGCTTTTGTACTCTTTGGCACAGCCATCATATCGGCTAGTTTTATCTGTTGTTGTTCGATGATAAGCGTGATGATTTCAAAAACAATCTCATCTTTATTTTTGAAATACTCATATATAGTCCCTTTGCCTACTCCTGCTGTTTTGGCTATCTCTGCTATGGTCAGGTTCTTGATCCCTTTGCCTAGAAGAAGAGCCTCACAAGAGAGGGCAATATTTCGCTTTTTTTGAACTTTGTCTACAATTATTGCCATACTTTTCCCTAATATACAAAATGACTGACTGTCGGTCAATCAAATTCTAGCATAAAAGAAATTAAATATCAACCCCATCCCAAAACTCATCAAAATCAAGATTTGTCATTATATTGTTATCTTCTTGATTTTTTTCCAAAATTTTAGTCTGTTCATTTTCAAAATATTGTGTGAGTGCCTCTTCTAGTATAAGGTTAATATCTTTCTTTAAAAGCTGTGAGAATGTTTGTAGATTCTCTATCATCTCGTAAGTAAGTTCTAGCTGTATGGTATTCTCTTTCAAAAGTCTCTCCTTTGGGGTAATAGGGCTTTGCTTAACTCTTTTCTAATAACAAAGTAGATAGAATAACAAAAACATAGTTAGGAGCATCCATGCTACACGAATATAGAGAAGAAATCACACAACTTAAACAAGAAAATGCACACTTTGCGAAAATCTTTGAGAAACATAATGCACTAGACCAAAAAGCTAAAGATGCAAATGAGGGTAGACTTCATTTGAGTGATATGGAGATTGAAGCTATCAAAAAAGAGAAGCTACTACTAAAAGATGAAGCACTTAAAGAGATTTTAAACTTTAAAAAATCTCAAGCATAATATCTTTTACGGGGAGACTCCCCGTACCTCTTTTTTATCCTCTTTTATTCATTTTTATTCTAATTACTCTTTTTAACAATAAGGCTCGTTATGACACCATTTAATACCATTACAGGACTCTCTATACCTCTTATAGAAAATCTCAAACAGTTAGAGTATACCTCTATGACTCCTATACAAGAGCAGACTATCCCCCTTCTTTTAGAGGGTAAAGATATAATAGCTCAAGCCAAAACAGGTTCAGGAAAAACAGCAAGTTTTGGGATTCCTCTTATAGATAAAATCAAAACCACCTCCTATAAACCTCAGGCTCTTATCCTCTGTCCTACTCGTGAGTTAGCAGACCAAGTAGCAAAAGAGTTGCGTAGACTCGCTCGATACAAAGAGAATCTCAAAATACTTATTCTTTGTGGTGGAACACCTATGCGTCCACAGATAGCATCTCTTCAAAGAGGCGCACATATTTTGGTAGGGACTCCCGGACGCGTCCAAGACCACCTCTCACGAGAGACTATAGAGCTTCAGGAGATAGCAACTCTTGTACTTGATGAGGCAGATAGAATGCTCGATATGGGCTTTTATGATGAGATTAAAAAGATAATCTCTAATCTTCCAAGCCAAAGACAGAGTATGCTCTTCTCGGCTACTTTTCCATCAGATATACAAAAACTCTCCAAAGAGATACTACAAACGCCTACAATGATAAAAATTGATGCCCAACATGCCAAAATGACTATCAAAGAGGTAGCTTATGAGGTAGAGGCTTCAGAGAAGATGCACTCTCTTCTTACGGTTCTTAAGTCTCATACACCCTCTACTGCTCTTATCTTTTGTAATATGAAAGTAGATACTATAGCAGTGACTGACTTTTTGCGTTCTAAAGACTTTTTGGCTTTGGACTTACAAGGTGACCTTGACCAGAGAGAGCGAAATGAGGCTCTTTTGCAGTTTGCCAATGGCTCTATTAGAGTATTAGTAGCCACAGATGTAGCATCCAGAGGGATAGATGTCAAAGATATTTCACTTGTAATCAATTATGACCTCCCTCATGGAAGTGAAATCTATACACACCGCATAGGAAGAACCGCACGGGCAGGGTCACAAGGAGAGGCTATCACCCTCTATACTCCTCGACAAAAAGAGAAACTCCTAGAGATGAGTGAGCAGATACAGCTCAAAAGTCTAAGTAGCCTCTCTTTTGATCGTAAATTCTCTATGCCTTCAGAGTATAATACCCTCTGTATAGATGGTGGCAAAAAAAATAAGATAAGAGCTGGTGATATATTAGGAGCCTTAAGCAAAAATATAGGCATAGCAGGAGAGCAGATAGGAAAGATAGATATTTTTGAGTTCCAATCCTATGTGGCTATAGATAAAAAATCTATCCACAAAGCCTTTGATGGACTCAAAAAAGGGAAAGTAAAAGGGAAAAAATTACGGGTCTGGTGGTTAGATTAACTACCTCGCCCCCTTATTAAGCAAAACGGTACGGATTGTTTTGATAAAGATAACAAAATCCATCCATAAGTTCCAGTTTTGAATATACCATATATCTAAATTTACACGCGAATCAAAATCTACATCACTGCGTCCACTCACCTGCCATAACCCTGTAATCCCAGGGCGGACAGAGGCTATAATATTGAAATCTTTTTTTATATCTTGCTCCTCTATTGGCATATAGGGACGAGGACCAATAAAGCTCATCTCTTGCTTGAAGACATTAAAAATTTGTGGCAGTTCATCGAGTGAAGTACGACGCAGAAATTTACCTATAGGGGTGATACGAGGGTCATTTTGATACTTATGATACTCTTTGTAGTAGGCAACCTCATCAGGGTTATTCTCTAAATACTCTTGGAGGATACTATCACCATCCTCATACATTGTCCTAAACTTATAACAGACAAATATTTTTTTATCTTCACCTAATCGCTCTTGCGAGAAAAAGACACTATGCTCTGGCTCTTCTTTGCGAATTTTATATCCAATATAGAGCATAGGAAGCAGTAAAAAAGGAAAAATAGTCAAAGACAAAAGCATATCTGTTACTCTTTTGAGTGTTAATCTATAGTTACTTCTTAGTCTATTTTTGAATACAATAAGATTTGTTCGTGTATTAGAGAGTTCATAGATATGCGAATGTGTCAAGTCATAATCATCCATAAGCGGAATAAAGATAACCTCACTGCGTTTTTTAATCTCGGAGGTGATAATCTCTTTGAGTGTAGAGACATCACTTTGTTGTGAATTAATAAAAACTGTACTAGGCTCTTCACCCTTTTTTGGTCTAATATATCCTAAATAGGGATTTCCATAGACCTCATTTATCAAAAAAGGGTCATTACCATATATTGTGGCTCTCTTTTGCCATAAGCCCCATCTATAGAGGAGTTTTTTGCTTATATTTTTGGAAAATGGTACTAAAAGCATCATAAATAAAAGCGTAACACCAATAACCACACGAGAGTAATCCCCTATAGATTTAGTCATCGCTAGATAGGCAAATATAATTAATGCACTAAAAATAATAGCTTTGAGTATCAAACGACTCTCATGCCAAAAATCATAACGGTAGGTATAGACTCCCTCATAGGCAAAGAGTAAAATAGGCATAATAAAGAGCGGATAAAACTCTAAATAGGTAGAAAGCGGCAGTGCATGATGGAGTGTAAAAAGATAATCTAACTCATTACGAACCCAAATCGCCAAAATAATAGAAAGAAGAATCATAAGAACATCAAGTATAACAAATAGAGTCCTAGAGAGGAGTTCTTTCATAAAAGTAACCTTTGATATATTTATAGCAATTCTAACAAAAAGTTAATTGTATTTGGTTTATGCTATTATTTGCCTATGAAAAATACAGATGAAACATTAGACCTAGAATTTACTCCCATTGTTGATGCTATAGAGAGTCATCTTATCGGTAAAAGACATGCTATTACCTTGACCCTCGCATCCTATTTTGCTGGAGGGCATGTACTCTTAGAAGATATTCCCGGTGTGGGCAAAACTACCCTAGCCAAACAGTTTTGTAGTGTGCTTGGATTAGATTTTGGACGCATACAGTTTACCTCTGATATGCTCCCCTCTGATATTTTGGGGGTGAGCTACTACTCACAAAAAGAGGGTGGTTTTATCCTAAAAAAAGGTCCTATCTTTACACAGTTTCTCTTAGCTGATGAGATTAATAGAGCTATGCCCAAAACACAATCTGCTCTGCTTGAAGCTATGGAAGAGAGCAATATTACTATTGATGGCTCGTCGCGTCCTCTCCCTGAACCATTTTTTGTTATAGGCACACAAAACCCTCACGAAGAGGTAGGAACATTCCCCCTGCCTCACTCGCAACTTGATAGATTTATCTGTTCGTTTGGTATTGGCTATCCCGACAAAGCTTCTGAGCGGTCTATTCTCCAAGGAGTCACTAGCAAACCTCTAAAAAAAGAGAAGCTCCTAAGCCATGAGAAGATAATAGAGTTACGGCAAAGAGCCAAAGATATACAACTTAGTGATGCTATGCTTGATTATATTCAAGAGGTTATAGCTTTTACTCGTGAGGGTGGAAGATTTGAGTATGGACTCTCTACTCGTGGGGCATTAGCTTTGACGGCTATGGTAAAATCTTGGGCAATGCTCCAAGGGCGAACTTATGCAATAGCTGATGATTTACAAGCTATTACAGGGGTTGTCTGTGCGCATCGTCTTAAGTTTACAGAGGGGCGTACTACCGCTCTAAGAATAGAAAATGAAATTTTTACTCAAATTAATTCAGACACATAGGCGTGTTCGTCAAGGAGGGACACGATATAGTGCTTTGGTAGTGGTTATGCTTTTTGGGTTTTTCCTAGAAGCCTATATGCACAACTTTAACCTCGTCTATATTACGCTCTTTTTTGTTTTTGCTATAGCCTATGTTGCTGGACCTTTGGGGCTTTATAATATTGGAGAGCTTGAGGCAAAATTTGCACCAAGGGGGAGACTCTTTGCTAATACTAAAGGGGAACTCTATTTTGCTATTACAAATAACTCAAAAACACCTGCTTGGGCTATCTCGTTGCATGTAAATACACTCTCTAGTGAAGTAGGACGCATAGAGGGCAAAGAGACAAAAGAGGCACCTATTACTATTATTCTCCCAAAACGAGGCGAAGCCAAAGAGGATGAGTGCTATCTACAGAGCTTTTTTCCTCTCTCTACTGTGCGGTTTGTGCTTCCTATAGAGGGTGGATATGATACACTTGTCTATCCCCAACCCCAAGGTATACCTCTGCGGAGCTTTTTGCAAAAACAGGCTATGCACTTTGGAGAAGAGAAAGATTTTGATGGATTAGCACCCTATAGTGGGGCAGAGCCTCTCTCTCGTATCCATTGGCCCTCTGTAGCCAAAGGAGAAACTTCTGTCAAGACTTTTGCCCATGAACAGACTACACAAGAGTTAGCCTTTAATTTTATGGATGCAGGAACAAATGACGAAGAGCGACTCTCTCAACTTTGCTTATGGGTATTAGAGTGCGAAAAGAGCCATCAGCCCTTTACAATCGAGATGCCAAATAGATTTATTCAATCCAAAAAGGAGAGTATAGATGCCATACTTGAATACTTTGCAAGATACTAAGCTCTCTAAACTACACCATTTAGATATAGCCTACATTGCCGTACTACTCCCTCTGTTACTTATTATAAAAGCTCCTATGTTGCTCTTTATGGGTGTTGTTTTGGCTCTTTTAGTTCTTAGAAAAGAGTCTACTCCTCTGCTTATGACACTTATGACAGCTCTTGGAATATTTGCCATTTTTCTCTCCTCTTATGGCTCATTTAACTTTGCAGGACTCTCACGCCTAAAACTCTTTTTGGAACTGCTTATTTATATATTGATTTTTGCTGTCTCCTTGCAACGGCTTACACGAGAGATAAACTTTTATCTTCTTCTCTCACCTCTTTTGATTTTGGCACTCTCTTTGTTTTTCTTTCACTCTGTTGTGATGTTGGGCTATGTAATAGTAGAGATATTTGTACTCCTTTGGGTTATTTTGAGTTTTAGAATGCAAGGGAGTTTCCAAGAGACTTTTAAGATGGCGGGAAGTATGTTTGCCTTTTCTCTGCCTTGGGTTATTGTGCTGTTTATCTTTTTTCCTCGTATCTCATTTGAACATGCCTCTTATGGATTTAAGGGTGAAGGAGAGAGAAGAATGGGGCATGATGGAACTATGTTTTTGGATAATAATGCTCTTCTTGTCCCCTCTAATAAGATAGTGATGGAGATAGGATTTCAAGAGAAGATGCCCCCTAGTAACCAGCTCTATTTTCGTGGGAGTATTCTCTATCTGGACAAAAAAGACCACTGGGCACCGATGCCTATGTTTGTTCAAAGATCTTATGCTCAAGGATATACAAGTATAGAAGAGTCTATCACCTATAAAGTAACGCTCTATCCTACGCTAAAACGATGGCTGTATATGATTGATAGCCCACAAAAAGCACCAAAGGTAGATAACCATAAAATATCTATAGATGTTGACTTTATTAGTAAAACTCAAAAAGATATAGATGAGACACTACACTATCAGGCAACATCTGCATTGAAATATACTATGAATACTAATATAGATGAAACAACTCTCAATGTAGCATTGGATACAGATATTACAAGTAATCCAAAGAGTTGGGAAATAGCAAAAAATATCAAAGCTCAAATAAAAGATCCAAAAAAACGAGCAGATGCAATTATAAAAGTATTTAAACAAAATGATCTCACCTATACTCTTAAACCCAAAGCTCTTGATCTCAATAACTCTACTGATAGCTTTTTATTTGACAAAAAACTAGGCTACTGTGTCCACTTTGCCTCTGCATTTGTAAATATGGCACGAATGAGTGGGATTCCTGCTAGAGTTGTTACAGGATACAAAGCCAACCCATCTAATGGGATTCAAAACTATCTTGTTATCAAAGAGAAAGATGCCCATGCATGGGCAGAGCTTCTAATAGATAATAGATGGACTCGCTATGAGACCACTGCTTGGGCTAGTTCTATGGACTCCCAAGCCCAAGAGTTACTCGACCAACAATCAAACACCCAAACTTCACAACTCAACCTCTATATGATGTATGTAAAGTACCAAATAGAGACTTGGATTTTGCACTATAGCCACTTCCGTCAACTCCAACTCCTCGATAAAGCTCGTAAAGACCCTCTCTTTATTGCACAGCTTGTAGGGACACTATTGGTTATTTTGCTACTAAGTTTTATGCTCTGGAGATACTTCCGCCAACCCCTCTGCCACGACAAACTTATCTGCCTTATGCAACCTCTCTTAGAAAAACTCCAAAAAGAGGGCTACAAAAGAGCCGACAGAGAGACGATGCACCAATTTTTAATTCGCTGTAGCCAAGAGTATAATAAAAACACAAAAGAAATAGATAAACTCTATGAAGTAATACGATATGGTGGAGATAATTCAGAAGAAACATTTGAGAGTTTGAAGAAGTTGCTAAAAGCGTTTAAGTAAAATTATTTCTTATGGGGTCGGCTTTAGACGACCCTTAAATTATAATAAAATATTAAATCTTACTAATGATCTCTTTATATATATCTAAGGCTCTACTTGGTAGGATACTAATATCATCAAATAATATTTTTTCACCTGCTTTTACCTCTTTACGCATGGTAATATTTTCACATAATCCTACAGGGAGAACATCTTTATTCTCTTTGATTCTTACAGCAATACCACGAACATCAAAACTTCCTATACCTTTGCCAATGTACTCTCCCACTTTTAAATCTCTTTTTGCTATTGTTGCAACGCTAATGGTAGGAGTTGTACTATTGTCTAACAAAACTCCTCCACCTGATAAGACCCGTTTTATTGTTTTGACAATCTCTAGGTGACATAAATGAAAAGTTCGATCAAGTATATAATAAGGACCATCACCTAATTTTAGGTAATTGAGTGCAGATTTTTGTGGATGTTCTGCTACAATAAAGACACCTGCTGGTAATTTAGAAGAGAGTAAATAATCACTTACTGGTGTAGCTATATTTTTGGCTTTAGATGCCAAAACATTTCCACCTAGCGTCATATCATCATAATGTAACCCTACAAGTCCCTCTTGTAATACCGTTGCATTTAATCCATTAGCGATAAGTGTTTGTTCTATTTGTATCTTTGTTCCATCAGTAAAAGAGGTAACCATAGGCAGACTAATATTAGATTTTTTAGCCCAATACTTCATCTCATCTATCTCTGGAGTATGATTAAGAAAGCCTTTGATATTTCCATAGACCAAAGGAGTAAAACCCATCTCTATAGCCTCTTCGTGGAGTGTGGCTAATGCACCTGGTTGATCTCCATCTGCTTCAGTAACTAATCCTTTGTCTACAAAATATGAACCTGTAGTGATATGAAATTCTGAATTCATAGTAACAACAGGAATATTAGCTTTGAGAATCTGTTCTATTGTATCTGTAGCATACAAAACATCTCCACTACACTCCACAATCAAATCAGAGGTTTCTATTAAAACACTCAAATGATTTGTTAATAATTCACTTCGTGGAAAGTCTACTCTTTTAAGGGTATCTGTGCGTGTTAATATTCCTGAGATAGTATAACTTTGATGTTGATCTAGTAGTTCTACTAATCCTCGTGCAATAAATCCTGTCCCAATAACACCTATCTTGTACATAAAACCCCTTCTATTTCTTGACTAAATAATAAAATAACATTATATCTTAATCGTATTAAATCAAAATACTACTCTCCTTTGGCTATAATAGACTCTATAATAAATTGAAGGAATTTCGTGGATAGTATACTCCCTGCTTATCGTGATCCACTCTTTAGTATTTTACTTATTGTTTCACTAAGTTTAATCATATCATTAGTCACTTATGCTTGGGGGATTTATCAACAACAAAAAGAGAAAAGCACCCTCCATAAATTTTTAGAAAAATTTGATACAAAAGAGTGTGCATTAGATACAACAACTATGCCTTATGATGATGCAATTTTTAAGCCTCTAGCCCTTTTGGCAAATGCTTTTGAAAATAGCGGTGAGTATCATAAATCTATTAATATCTATCTCTACCTTATTAAACACACAGATAACCAAGTTGATAAAAGTGATCTTATGGAACGGCTTGGAAGAACCTATCTGCGTGCAGGATTTTTAGAACGAGCTAGAACGATATTCTCTGAGATACTTCATAAACAACCACGAAAACCAAAAATACTCTATGAGTTAGGTATAGTGTATGAGATGATGAGAGAGTATGATAAAGCTCAAGAGGTAATAGAACCTCTACAGACTTTGGGTGAAAAAACAAGTGAATTTGAAAAATTTTTGGAATTTGAAAAAATTTCATCAGACAAAAACATTCTTCCTGAACAAAAAATAGAACTTCTTGAAAAACTTGTAGATAAAGAACCTGCTCTTTATCGCCCTACCCTTACACTATTTTTTAGATTAGATATAAAAAAAGCATGGGCATTAATAGATAAAAGATCCCTTCATAGTGTTTTAGACATTTTATGGTTTTTGCCCTACTCACAACTCGATTTAGATATAATTCGCCTTGATAAACGACTAATGACAATCTACTATGCCAAGGGTCATCTTCAAGAGCCATTACGAGAGAGTGGTATCTTTGCTATTGATATGTTGGCATCAGGTAGAATGAGTGGATATGAAGATGGGGATTTAATATTCTCATACCTTTGTAAAAAATGTAAACAAAATTTTCCTCTCTCCTTTACAAGGTGTCCAAATTGTTTAGCTATTAATACTATAGAAGTTGAAGAAGATATTGCTCAAAAAAGTCCGCAGACAAACTACTCTTTACTCTAAAGTAAACAACATAATATAATTTTTAGGAGAATAAACATGACACAATACCAAGAGCTTGAAGAGAGGCTTAACTACTCGTTTCAAAATAAGCAATTGATTATTGAGGCTTTGACACATAAAAGTTATAAAAAGCCTTACAATAATGAGCGGCTAGAGTTTTTGGGTGATGCAGTATTAGATTTAATTGTAGGAGAATTTTTATTTAAAAAATTTCCTAATTCTGATGAGGGGATATTATCTAAAACAAGAGCATCACTAGTAAATGAAAATGGTTTTACACTTATAGCCAAAAGAATTAATTTAGGAAAATATCTCTATCTCTCTATAGCCGAAGATAATAATAGAGGAAGAGAAAAATCTTCTCTACTCTCTAATGCATTTGAGGCAATAATAGGAGCTATTTATATAGAAGCTGGTCTTGAAATAGTAAAAGATATAGTTATCTCTCTTCTCAATGAGACACATGCAAAAATAGATCTTCAATCACTCTCACGAGACTACAAAACAGCACTTCAGGAACTTACACAATCTAGCCATGGGATAACACCTACCTATGAGTTACTAAGATCTTATGGTCCTGATCACCAAAAGGAATTTGAGATAGCAATTATTCTTCATGGTGATACAATAGCTACAGCTCAAGGAAAAAGTAAAAAAGAGGCACAACAAAAAGCAGCCCAAATAGCCTTAGAAAAGCTTAAATAAAAGGTAAAAAATATGAATACTTATGGTAAAAAATTTACAATTACTACTTTTGGAGAGTCTCATGGCAAGGCTCTAGGGTGTATACTCGATGGAGTACCAGCAGGGTTAGCCATAGATGAAGTATATATCCAAAGCGAACTAGACCGCCGTAAACCAGGCAAAAGCCCCCTAGAGACAGGAAGAAAAGAAGATGATAAAGTAGAGATACTCTCTGGGGTATTTGAGGGATTGAGTACAGGTACGCCTATTATGATGGTAATTTTTAATACCAATCAAAAGAGTCGCGATTATGATAATATCAAAGACCTCTTTCGTCCTGGACATGCAGACTTTACCTATTATCACAAATATGGTATTCGAGACTATAAAGGTGGAGGGCGTTCAAGTGCTAGAGAGACAGCCGCAAGAGTAGCAGGTGGAGCAATAGCCAAACTTATGCTCAAAGAGATGGGCATAGAGATTCAATCAGGTATCTGTGAGATAGATGGGATTGTAGGTGATAATATAGATTTTGAGTATGCAAAAAATAGCCGTATGTATGCCTTGGACAAAAACAAAGAGAAAGCCCAAGAGGAGGCAATCTTAAGTGCAAAATCCAAACATGACTCTGTTGGAGGTGTAGTTTTGACAACTGCTACAGGAGTACCTATAGGACTAGGAGAGCCTCTTTATTATAAACTTGATGCAAGACTTGCTGATGCTATGATGGGGATTAATGCAGCCAAAGCTGTAGAGATAGGCGATGGCATACTCTCTACACATCTCAAGGGTTCACAAAACAATGACCCTATTACCTCTACAGGATTTTCAAGTAACCATTCAGGAGGAGTATTAGGAGGTATTAGCAATGGGGATACACTTATAGTCAAAACACACTTCAAGCCAACCCCTTCTATATTTCAAGAACAACAAACAATCACTACAACCCAAGAAGAGGTAACTTGTGAACTCAAAGGACGGCACGACCCTTGTGTGGCTATTAGAGGGAGTGTGGTATGTGAAGCGATGATGGCATTAGTCTTGGCTGATATGACTCTTTTGAATATGGGCAAAAAAATAGAACATTTGAGTGCT
The DNA here is from genome assembly GCA_016744805.1 of Sulfurovaceae bacterium. GTDB lineage: Bacteria > Campylobacterota > Campylobacteria > Campylobacterales > Sulfurovaceae > SZUA-451. The sequence continues at coordinate 3,628 of JADGDQ010000015.1, read as the reverse complement.
ATATATCAAAAATGAAAACTGTAGATATACATTTACATCTTTTGAGTAGTGAAGTAAGATTTGATAGGCTTTTTGATAAGTTTGTTATTACATTTTTTGCAAAAAAGATGGGAATAGATGCCAAAGAGTTAATAGAAAATCCTTATCAAACCTATGTCAAAAGTGTTGTAGAGGGGATACAAAACTCTGAACATATAGAAAAAACTGTTTTGTTTGGTGTAGATGCCAAGGTAGATAATAGTGGCAAAGAGCTTCATAAAGACCTAACTGTTTGTGCAACCAACGAGGATACGCTCAAAGTCTACCAACAAAATAAAGAGAGTATTATTCCATTTTTTTCTATTAATCCTATGCGACCTGACGCACTAGACCTTATAGATAAATACCATGAATTGGGATTTAAGGGTGCAAAGTTTCTTCAAAACTATTGGGGTGTAGATACCTCAGAAGCTAGATACCGTCCCTATTTTGAAAAACTTAAACAAAAAAACATACCTCTGATTATACATATTGGCAGTGAGAGTAGTGTGCATTCTGTCAAAAGTTGTGAAGCTCTCTCGATGCTCAATCACCCTCTTGAAGTAGGAGTAACCACCATAGCAGCACATCTAGCTCTAAGCTATGAGCCTCTCTCTATTCTCAAAGCCCTCTCAAAAAATCCAAAAAACTTTAATGAAGAGTATCATCAACTCCTAGAGATGTTACACACACATAAGACTCTCTACGCAGATATATCCGCTCTCCTCACACCTGTACGAGCCAAAGTATTACCACATCTAAGTAAGCAAAAAGATATTCACCATAAACTCCTCTATGGAAGCGACTATCCTGTGCCATTTACAACTATCTTTAATAGTTATGATTTATCTTTGAAAAAGCGTTTAGAACTCTACAAAATAGACAACCCTTTTGATAGATATGCCAAAATTATGTTAGAGTATTTTCCACACGAGAGTGAAATCTATACCAATTGGCAAAAGATTTTAGAGTTATAGAGAATGCTACCAAGAAGTAAACTTATACTTTTGATTTTTCCTCTATTCCTCTTTGCCCAAAAGCCAAAACTTTTACTTCTCAAAACCTATAAAGAGCAGAATATAACAGGTTGGGTTATGAGTGAAAAGCTAGATGGAATTAGAGCCTATTGGGATGGCAAAAACCTAAGAAGCCGTGCAGGAAATATTATGAATGCTCCAAAATATTTTACCCAAAACTATCCACCCTTTGAGATTGATGGTGAATTATGGACAAAAAGAGGAGATTTTGAGAATATAAGCTCTATTGTACGCACTAAAAACCCCTCTCCAAAATGGAAAGAGCTAAAGCACTACATCTTTGAAGTCCCCAACAGCCAAGGAAATTTAGCCCAAAGATTAGCCAAGCTAAAGCCCTATAGCAGTGAAATAATACAAATAATCCCTCAAATTCCAATTAGAGATACAAAGCATCTAAAAAGATTTCTCAAAGAGATTGAAGCAAAAAATGGAGAGGGTGTAGTGGTGCGTAACCCTAATACTCCCTATATTAATCACCGCTCCTCCCAAGCACTCAAAGTAAAAAGTTTTAAAGATACTGAGTGTGAAGTTATAGGATATAAAGAGGGTAAAGGACGACTTAAAGGAGTAGTAGGCTCTCTTATATGTAAATTAAAAAATAATATTGAATTTAGAGTAGGAAGTGGTCTAAGTGATGCACTCAGAGCAAGTCCACCAAAAATAGGCACAATTATCACAATTAAATATCAAAATCTAACAAAATATGGAAAACCAAGGTTTCCTGTGTTTTTAAGAGTGAGAGAAGAGAAAGAAGGTTTTAATATTTTGATGAATAACTAATGTTATACATATTTAAATTACTTTGAAGTTCAAGGGCAACCACAAGGGATTGCCCATACCCAATGTATTTTCAAATACTTTAGGAAGAAAAAATCTAGTAGGAGTAGGTAATAAAGAATCTTAAGTCATCTGCTTCAATATCAACTTCTTGGGGTTTTACCCATCCTGCACATCGAATATTTGGTGTGTAGTCGTGTTGCACATGGGTGTATCTAATTTGAGCGGTTAAATTTTTTGCACCAAATGGGTTGAAGTTCCAGTATGCTTCTACTGCGTCACCACGGACTGCGACTTTAGAGCCTATGGCTGTATCTTCTGCCCAAGTGATTGGTGTCCAGTACTCTGAGCCATGGTTGTACTCTATACCAAATCTACCATTTTCTGTAATCATATCAGGGATTGTAGCACCTACCCAAAATGAGTATCCTGTCTCATCTTCTGTCGAGCCCAAAAGTTGGTGTCCTGCATCAGGGCTATAGGTAGTCATAGCGATTGAAGCAAACAAAATAGTAGAGTCTAGGAAATCATTAATCTCTTCTCCTACACCATCCATCTTATATGAGAGTGCAGCGAGGTAGCCTGTACCTGCATCCAGAGATTTATTGAGGCTTCCATCAGGTAGCTCTGCTCCTGCTTTTGTATCTGACCTTGCACCTTTGGTATCAAAGATTGTAGCATGTTCAAACATTATGTGGTGCTGACCATCATTATAGAGGTTTCCTAAAATAACAAGAAAGTCTACATTTTCATCTAAATCTTCATTATTTTGAGCGTAAGGTCTATAGCCATTTGTTGCTGTATCATAAAGCGTTTCCATACCACCACTATGTGCGCGACCATAGACAAATTTTATATAAGCACCAGGTAAAACATACTTATCAAGATCAAGCTTAATCATTGCTCCATCTACTTCCATATTGGTAATATGTGCCAAGGGTGAACCTACCTCTTCATTCTCTCGCATATTTGCTAAAAAACCAGTAGAAGAGGGTCTTCTTCCTACACTAAAAGAGTATGGTAATCTATCATCTCCAAGGCTATCAGACCATACAAAGTACGCCTCTCTAACTCTTACGATAGCATCTGTGGCTTTTGATGATTCTGACCAAGTTTTGAGTGCAGAGTCATAAGCAAGGTGACTCCCACCCCAAGTTCCATACATTGCTAACTGACCACTAAACATCAAATTCTCTACAGGAGATGATTTCATATTTAGATACAATCTACTTGTTAATAGACTATCATTAGATGCTTCCGTCCCTGAAAGGTCTTGCCCTTTGTAACTATAGTTGTTATATGTATAGTTGATGCTATCAAAACTATTTCTAAAATCAAGACTAAACTTAATATTATCATACGCATCATGTGCTTTGACAACATTAAGTTTTTTATTCGTTTTAGAGAGTTTCTTTTCTAGTGTAGCTATTCTCTCTTCGAGTTCTGCATTTGTAGCTGATTGTAGTGTTGTTATAGCCAGAGATGCCATAAGTGACAATGATATTAATTTTTTCATGAGTGTACCTCCTAGAGTAGTATTTGTCCAAATGATAAAAAATATTGTTAATAGTAATAAAGCTATGATAAGAGTTGACTTAAAGTATAACTATACTTATAATTATAATAAGAGTGTAACGATTTGTCATACTAAAATAGATTTAATTTTATCGAATGAATAAATAGGTAAATGACTAAAGTTATTATTGAAATAAGAGTGATTAGTATATGAAAAAAGGGATAAAAATAAGAGAAAAACCTCAAAGCGGCAGCGACCTACATTTCCACAAGCGTAGCCT
>JADGDQ010000068.1 GCA_016744805.1 Sulfurovaceae bacterium | reverse complement strand
ATATTATATTAGATTAAAAAAAATTTAAAAAATTTAAAAAGTGTATTATTCGGTAACAAAGAGAGAAAAAAGTGTATTTCTAAAGAGGGTTCAGAGAGAAGATCTCTCTGAAAAAAATTAAAGCTGTGGACCTGCACCTGAAAAATCAAATTCAGCACCATGTCCATCATATCTACTATAGTTTTCTATAAACATAGATGCCAACTTTTTAAGTGTGTCATCATAAGCATCTTTGTCTTCCCAAGTATTACGAGGATTTAGAATATTGTTATTATAAATACCTGCAAGCATTTTTGGTACTTGAAGATTAAATACATCTATAGTTTCAAATTCTGCATCATTGATAGAGCCATTAAGAATATCATCTATACATGCTCTAGTATCTTTAAGACTCATTCGTTTACCAACACCATAGGCACCACCTGTCCAACCAGTGTTAAGAAGATATACATTTACTCCATGTTCATCTATTTTATCACCTAGAAGTTTTGCGTATTCTGTTGGGTGAAGTGGTAAAAATGCTTCACCAAAACAAGCAGAAAATGCTGCAACAGGTTCTGTAATACCTCTTTCTGTCCCAGCAACTTTTGCAGTATATCCACAAAGGAAATAGTACATAGCTTGCTCTTTTGTAAGTTTACTTACAGGAGGTAATACACCAAAAGCATCAGCAGTAAGGAATATGATGTTTTTTGGGTGACCAGCCATAAGGTCTTCTTTATGGTTAAGAATATGCTCAATAGGATAAGAGACTCTTGTATTCTCTGTTTTTGACCCATCATCATAATCTACTTCACCATTTGCATCATAGACAACATTTTCTAAAAGAGCATCTTGAGTAATTGCACCAAATATTTCTGGTTCACCTTTTGGGTCAAGGTTAATAACTTTTGCATAACAACCACCCTCAAAATTAAAGACACCATCATCATCCCAACCATGTTCATCATCACCAATCAATGCACGATTTGGGTCTGTTGAAAGTGTAGTTTTTCCTGTTCCTGAGAGACCAAAGAAGAGACATACATCTCCATCTTTGCCAACATTAGCAGAACAGTGCATAGGAAGTTTATTTTCTAGTGGTAGCCAGTAATTCATCATAGAGAAGATACCTTTTTTCATCTCTCCACCATACCAAGTACCACCAATAATAGCGATATTATCTTCTACATTAAAGACAACAAAGACTTCAGAATTAAGACCATGTTTTTCATAGTTAGCATTTGTTGCTTTACATGCATTATAAACAGTAAAATCAGGTATAAAATTATCAACTTCATCTTCTGGAGGACGAATAAACATATTTTTTACAAAATGTGCTTGCCAAGCAATCTCTGTAACAAATCTTACTTTCTTGCGACTTGCTTTACTTGAACCAGCATAGACATCGATAATATAAATATCTTTACCTGAAAGTTGCTCTTTTGCTAAATCAAGTAACTCTTCATAAGTCTCTTTTTTGATAGGTTGATTAACATCACCCCAAGCAATATGCTTGTTTGATGGTTCTTGATCAACAAAATACTTATCTTTAGGGCTTCTTCCTGTAAATATACCTGTATCACACATTGTTGCACCACTTGTCGAAAGTTTTGCTTCGCCTTTATTGACTTCGTGTGCTTGCACTTCGTTATAGCTTGGATTATGATAAATTCTACCTATATTCTCAAGTCCAAGGGCATCAAGTGCTTTTGGTTTTCTTGCTGTCATATTTTCCTCTTTTACTTAAATATAGAGAGCAACACACCTGCTGCTACTGCTGAACCAATTACTCCAGCAACATTTGGACCCATAGCGTGCATGAGCAAAATATTACCTGGTTTCTCTTCTGAACCAACTTTACTTACAACTCTAGCTGCCATTGGTACAGCTGATACACCTGCTGCTCCAATAAGTGGATTGATAGGCTCATCAGAATACTTATTCATAATTTTAGCCATCAAAACACCTGCTGCTGTTCCTGCTGCAAAAGCTAGAAGTCCTATAATCATTATACCTAAAGTCTCTACAACTAAAAACTTATCAGAAGCTAGTGTTGAACCAACTCCAAGTCCTAAGAATATAGTAACAATATTTATAAGTGAATTTTGCATCTCATTAGAGAGACGATCTACCACACCAGACTCTTTAGCAAAATTACCAAAAGCAAATGCTCCAATCAGTGGAGTAGCATCAGGAAGTACCAAAATAGTCATAGCAATTACTACAAGTGGAAAGAGAAGCTTTTCAAGTCTATTTACTTTTCTAGTACTTTTCATAACTATCTGTCGCTCTTCTTTTGTTGTTAATGCTCTCATTATTGGTGGTTGTATAACGGGAACAAGAGCCATATATGAGTATGCTGCTACTGCTATTGCACCTAATAGTTCAGGGGCTAATGCTGAAGCAATAAAGATAGATGTAGGACCATCAGCACCACCAATAATACTAATAGCAGAACACTGTTTGAGTGAAAAGTCTACCATTCCTGTATATTGAGAAAGAGCTGCTGCACCTACAAGTGAACCAAAGATACCAAATTGTGCTGCACCACCAAGTAGAGCTGTTTTAGGGCGAGATAGAAGCGGACCAAAATCAGTCATTGCTCCAACACCCATAAAGATTAACAGTGGAAAGAATTCGTTTGCAATACCCATATTGTAGATAATTCCAAGCATACCATGGTCGCTTGTCATATTAGCTATAGGTATATTGGCAAGAAGACCACCAAAGGCTATAGGTAAGAGGAGAAGTGGTTCAAAATTCTTTGCAATTGCTAGATAAAAAAGAACACCAATAATGATAAACATCATAATCCTACCAAAGCTTTGAGCAAAGATACTCATCTCTTGACCTTGACCATTTGTTATACCATCTTGTGGTTGTACAATAGCCTTAAGACCAGTAGTATCATAGAAGCTTACAAGCATTTGACCTATACTTCTAGACTCATACACCTTCTCTTCAGCAACCTCTGTGGTTGCCTCAGGCTGTGTATTACCACTTGCTTGAACAGTAATGCTTAATGTTGCAAAAGCAAGCATTAGCATTAAAAAGAGTTTTTTCACTTTCATTTTTACTCCATTGTAGCGAGAAGCTGTCCGTCGTTTACTGCATCATTTACATTAACATTGATTGATTTAATAGTACCATCTTGTGGTGCTGTAATATCAATTTCCATTTTCATAGCTTCAAGAATCATAATCTTATCACCCTCTTTTACGCTATCACCTGGAGAGAGTAAAATTTTCCATACATTTCCTGGTGTTTGTGAATCTATAGTTATACTTCCTGTACCACCTTCAACTACTGTAGAAGTTGGAGCGGGTGTAGAACTCTCTACAGCTTCAGAAACTTGAATATCAGCATTTCCCTCTGCTACTTGAACACTAAACTTTTTACCATCAACTACTACTGTATAATTTCCTGCCATATCCACTTCTCCACTGTTATTTTCTTCTTCTGTACTATTTTTTCTTACCATCAATGGGCCTTCACCCTTGAGGAACGCTATACCTTTTTGATCACAAGAACCAGCAATAAAGATATTCTCTTCAGTTGTTTCTAATCCCTCTTCCTCAAGGATTTTAGTCCAATGAGCAATAGATTTTTCAGGATTATTATCAGCAATATCAAGAGGATTTTCTGTAGTTGGTTCTAGTTTGAGTTTTTCACTTGCAAGTTTTACAAGTTTAGCATCTGGTTCTACAGGTGTTTTCCCAAAGTAGCCAAGTACCATTCGACCATATCCTGGAGCTATCTGTTTCCAAGGACCAAACATAACATTAGCATAAGCCTGTTGCCAGTAGAATTGGCTTACAGGTGTTACAGAAGTACCGTAACCACCTCTCTCCACAACTTCTTTCATCGCAAGTATTACTTCATCAAATCTTTCTAAGTTACCACTATCTCTCATCATTTGTGTATTAGCAGTCAAAGCACCACCAGGCATAGGAGAGAATGGAATAAGTGGAGAGACTTGTGTTGCTTCAGGTGGAATCATATAATCTTTCAAACATTTATTGAGTTCTTCTTCATACTTAAGTATTTTTGGAAGTTCAAGGTCACCTAGATTATAGTTAGTACCTTTTGTTGCATGAAGCATAGTCAAAATATCTGGTTGACTCGTTCCTCCACTTACAGGAGCTGCCGCCATATCAATACCATCTGCACCAGCTTCAAGAGCTGCTATATAACAAGCAACACTAACACCTGCTGTCTCATGTGTATGAAGTCTAAGATGTGTATCTTCACCAAGAAGTTTTCTTGCCATAGCTATAGTTTCGTAGACTTTATGTGGACTTGATGTACCACTAGCATCTTTAAAACATACACTATCAAACGCAACGCCACTATCTAAAATATTTCTCAAAGTTTTTTCATAAAATGCTACATCATGTGCACCTTCACATCCAGGAGGAAGATCCATCATTGTTACAACAACCTCATGGTTGAGACCATGTCTTTTGATACACTCAGCACTATATGCTAAGTTATTTACATCATTGAGAGCATCAAAGTTACGGATTGTTGTTGTACCATGTTTTTTGAATAGTTTAGCATGTAAATCTATCATCTCACGGCTACCAGTATCAAGCATTACTGTATTAATACCTCGTGATAGGGTCTGAAGGTTTGCTTCAGGTCCAACAATTTCACGAAATTTATCCATCATTGTAAAAGCATCTTCTTGTAGATAAAAATAGAGGCTTTGAAATCTAGCACCTCCACCAAATTCAAAATGCTTGATACCTGCCTCTTTGGCTGCACTTACTGCAGGGAAAAAGTCATCCATAAGAACGCGTCCTCCAAAGACAGATTGAAATCCATCTCTAAAAGTTGTATCCATCACATCAATATATTTTTTAGCCATGTTTCTACCTTATGTTATGATTTATTTTTATTAAACTCTGTAATAGCAGCAATAATAGCAGCTGTTTGAGCTTTCTCATCTGTTGCCTGTACGGTTGGTTTTACCATAGGTTTTTTTTCAGGAAAGTATTTTCCTATGAGTTTTGCTTGCAGTTTCATCAACTGTACTAATACCGCCAAGAAGATGAAAACAACAATCATCCCCAATACCATAAACTTTAGAGCTTCGCTTACTAAATTTATCTCTTCCATTAAGACTACCTTGTAATAGTTTTATTCGCTAATTTTAAAATAATTTTCCTTGCTACAACTTGAAGAAGCACCTAAAATTGATTATACTTATAATAGATGCTCCTAAAAGACCACTTATCACCTTTTTCTACGACGATTATTCCCCTTTGATGTTCTTTTTTGATGAATGTAACTATCCATAATCTCATCAACTTTATCTTGGTCTAAGCCGATTTGATTTTCTGAAGAGTAATCTTGTTCATTCATAATCATTGAAGCTATTTTTTTGAGAAATAGTTTATGATCCATTCCCTTAAGATGATTAAGAAGTCTATCAACATCGGGATGTATTTCACTGTTTCGTATATTACTTGCTAAATATTCAATAGAAGACTCATCAATACTAGTACTACTATTTGAAATTGTAGCTAATCGCATATCAGCACCTACTTCTTTTTGTATCCGTTGGAGTTCTCTAAACTCCTCTGTAGATACAAGAGTAATAGCTTGACCACTTTTTCCTGCTCTTCCTGTTCGTCCTATTCTATGTACATAACTTTGTGGATCAAAAGGAATATGATAATTAAAAACATGAGAGACATTCTTGACATCTAATCCTCGTGATGCTACATCTGTAGCAACCATAATTTTAATTTCTCCTCGTCGGTAGCCTTTTATCATCTCATCTCGTTCTTGTTGCTCCATATCTCCATGGAGACCTTTTGCATTGAACCCCATAGCTGATAGATGTTCACTTAGTCTATCAACTTCTCTTTTCATTCGACAAAATACAATACACTTATCCGTATCTTCAGTCTCTAAGAGTTTTACTATAGCATCATCTCTTTCATGCTCATGAATAACATAATAGCGTTGATCAATAATATTGTTTGTTGTTGCTTCATCCTTGTTGACTACAGATATAAATTTAGGATTATATAAGATATTATCAGCAAGTTCCTTGATAGGTTCAGGCATTGTCGCAGAAAACAGAAGTGTTTGTCTATTTTGTGGGATATATTCAAATATCTCTTTAATCTCTTCCAAAAAACCCATATCAAGCATCTCATCAGCCTCATCCAAAACTACAATCTCTGGATTGAAAACATCAATTTTCCCTTTTTTGTAGAGGTCTTTGAGTCTTCCTGGTGTGGCTACAACAATTTGAACACCTTTATGTATAAGAGCAATTTGTCTCCCATAACCGACACCACCATATACAGTAAGTGTTCGTATACCTGCAAAGCGTCCTAAATGATACAGCTCATCACTCACTTGTGTGGCAAGTTCTCGAGTTGGTGTAATTACTAAGGCTCTTTCAATCTCTCCATTAGCAATTTTATTTAACATTGGTAATCCAAATGCTGCTGTTTTACCTGTTCCTGTATGTGCTTGACCTACCATATCATCTCCAGCTTCTATGATAGGTATTGCCATCTCTTGGATTGGACTGGGCTCTCTAAAGCCTGCTATCTTCACTCCTTTACGAATATCAGAATGAAAATCAAATTCGTTAAATGTCATTTTTTACCTTTGGTAACGGGATATAAACCCGTGAATGTCCAAAAAAATATCTTTTGAACTTAATAGAAACACCTTAAGGAGATTCTATAAACTCAATTTTTTGATAATAAAGACTATTATACCATTAGTATTTAAGAAGTTTAACTATTAGGGGTTATTTTTTGAGGGTAAGTTGTAATATTAAGATAATATATCACACCCTCAACATCTCTTTTTTAGGTTAAGAAGTCTTAACCTTTTAGCCACATAAATCCTTTTTCTAAAGTAAGAGCAATTATTCCTATAATAGCACCTACTAATAGCTCACCTAATATACTAGGAATAAAATCAATAGTATGATGAATAGCTTCTACATTATGCACAAATATTCCACCTGCTACAAGCAACATAGCCAAAGTTCCAATAACTGTGAGTGTTTTGATTACTTTTGGCAAAGCATCCACAAGTATTTGACCTATTTTGGTCAATAACTTTTTATTTTGTTCTTGACCTACAGCTATCATTTTAAATCCTACATCATCCATTCTGATTATCATGCCAACAATACCATATACACCTATAGTAGCTATAATTGCTACAAATGAGACTACTATGATTTGGATAGGTAAAGTTTGAGATACAACTGTGCCTAGAGCAATAATAATAATCTCTACAGAGAGGATAAAATCTGTGATAATAGCTGACTTTATCTTCTCTTTTTCTATTTGTAAAATTTCTTCTTTAGAATGAGGAGTATAGTCAATTTCTTTATTCTCTGTATTATGAGGTACAAAGTATTCATAAATTTTTTCTGCACCTTCAAAAGCTAAATAAATTCCTCCTAGCATCAATATAGGAATAATTAACCAAGGGGCATACGCACTCAACAAAAATGCAAATGGTAATATAATAAGTTTATTTATAAATGAACCTTTAGAGATAGCCCATAGTACAGGGAGTTCTCTTGAAGCAGCAAACCCTGAAGCCTTTTGGGCATTTACAGCAAGGTCATCACCTAATATACCTGCTGTCTTTTGTGTAGCCACTTTGCTCATAGCTGCTGCATCATCAAGAAGCATAGCTATATCATCAAATACTGCAAAAAATCCTGCTGACATTTATTCTCCTTTAAAAATCAAATGGGTGTTGAATCATAACCCACATATTTGTTCCCTCATCGCTATAAGCAATATCAAAACGAAGAGGAAGCTCTGCTGCCATTGTACGAAGACTAATTCCTACATCATATTTCAAATCAGTTAAGAGGTCAAAATTATATTTATTATGTACACGCCCAGCTTCCACAAAGCCTACTAATTGAAACCAATCAATAGAAATCGGTGAATACTCCTCTAATTCACTATTTTTAAAAGGGTTATAATCAATAATAGTTCTATACTCTGCTGTACCATAAATCACTGCTTTATCTGAGAATCTATTATTGTCATAGCCTCGCATTCTAAACATACCACCCAATCGTCCCCCCTCATCTAGTGGTGGGCGGTGGAGAGCGATACCAGAGATTATATCCTCACTTGTATCCCAACTAAAGGAGTATCCAGTCCAAAAGTTCAATGCCAAAACGCTTTGTTGTGTGTATGTAAGAGGCTCTAGGTTGAAATATTTACTATATTTAAACTCAAGAAAGTCCCAACTCTGTAGCTCATTACCCCAATCTTTGGAGTATTGGAGTTTAAAACTATATCCATTAGAGGGGTTGAGGTCAAAATCTGTATTTTCATGCTCTAAAAAGAACTTTAACCCCTCACTGTTCCACTCTGGCTTGGATGTAATATCTATCCATTTGCTAAGCCCTTTCCAATTTTCAAAATCTTGGGCTTGATAGAAGCTTTGAACTCCTAGTGTAGTTCTTCCTGTCTCAAAGGGAAGACCATTGCCATATCCTTCTCGTCCCATAGCAAAACCATTTTTGAGTTTATAGAGACCTTCAGGGTTATCTTTGCCCTCTCCTATAGGAAGCACATACCTTAGAGTAGAGTAAAAATAGCTTGTCTCACCAGAACTTGTTAAGACACTCTCTTTGCTAGAGTCATTAGACCCATTAAGATAGTAGGCTCCTTTTGGAGTGGCTGTATTCATAGTCCAAAATGAGAAAAAGAGCCTATTAGTATAAGGTATTTTCAGATTGGAAAAAGCCAAAAATCCACCAGAAAAATTAGAAGTTTCAGGATTTCCATTGGTAACAATATCTTGGTCTGTCCCAAAAAAAGCTGTAGCTACCAAAGTGGTCTGTGGTTGAAAGATACCTTGAGCAATTGCACCAATACCACCTGTAAGACCTGTAGCCTCTGTACTAAAAGCATAAGGTAAGATAATCCATTCACCTCTCTTTTCAAGGTCAATAAGATTATCACTATTAGGAGTACTTTGAGCCAAAAGTACAGAGCATGTTAAGAGTAATGTAATAGATAATTTTTTTAGTTTCATAGTAAAAATTATACACTTAAATTGGTAAAATATGGCTATTTAGAACAATTTTTATAATGACTATTGAATTATTTTTATTAAAATTATCAAAATAAAAGAGCCTTTTTTATTAAAATTATCCCTATTTTTTGACTTTTGTAGCAAATATGCTATGCTAAAAGTAATAAAAAAAAGGATCAAACAGATGAAACGACTTATTCTCTCTACACTCATTATGAGCGGTATACTCAGTGCAAAAAG
>JADGDQ010000067.1 GCA_016744805.1 Sulfurovaceae bacterium | reverse complement strand
ATCTTCACTAAGCTATCCTTTTTTAGTATAATTTTATCCAAATAGAATAAAACTGACTCTACTCCTCAAAATACTCTTCTACAATCATAGGAAAGAGCTGGATAGTCTTGCGGGCTTTTGCTATTTTGGGAGCAAATATCTCTGTACTTGCAGGAAATTGAGTGACTAACTCTTCGTAGATTGCTATCTTATCTTCCATATGCTCTTCTAAGGCATCCAAAAAGAGTTGCATATTCTCTTTGGTTGTAGCAAATTTCATAATAAGCTCAAACATTCGTTTGCGTGGATGAATAGCCATAGACTCACCTGCTACTAATGCTATATCTTTAATATCCCATCGTGAAATATAGATACCACTTACACTTGGTGCTACAAGCTTGGCATATAAGGCTTCTGTATAACTTGGATAATCTTTTAAATCTACCTCTTCTTCTGATTCACAACTACCATCTTCACATGAAGTATTTGCATCAAAATTTTTAAACTCTTCTCGTAACTCTTCTATATTTCTCATTCTCTCTCCTATGGGTTCTTTTACTTCTCTATCATTAATGGAATATTATCTAGTGATATATCCACTCCATACCATCGCTTAGCTATAAGCATCATCTTGGCTACTAATCGCATTCTATCATCTATAAATTCTGGATTTTCAAACAGAGTATCCACTTGACTATCAAGAGAATATCCCACTACTTGCTTATCAATAATTTCTACAAAATCTATGTATTTAATCTCTTCAGATGCTGGAACTATACTATTGCAATACTCTAATGATTTTTCTTTAAATTCATGTTCTAGTATCATTTTATCTACTTTGGACGCACTGACACTACTCATAGTAAAATCAAAATGCTCATCGGTAATATTAAGGGCTATTGCTGTGGCATTAATACTATTTTGTTTGAGCCATGCATTAAAATATCTGCGTGAATAGCCTGTTTGGGCATTGTAGCCCAAGATAGTACATAAGGCAGTATCAGGCTTAATCTCTTCTGGTCTCATAAACTAAATCCTTTTGCTATACGGTGGAGTTCTATAGCTTCATCTTCTTCTAATTTACATCGTGGACATATTTTTTCTCCACCTTTATAGGTAAAATATCCACCACACTCATTACATCGCTTAATATTAAAGGATGCCAAAGTTCTCTGACTTGGTTCAAATAACTCTTTTGTTTCAAATCCATCTTGTAACCCTATTGCATTTGGCTCACATACATCATGGCACAAATGACACTTTACACAGAGCATTGCATCAAAATTAATAAGAGAAAATTTTCCATTACTACTTAATGCTCCTGTGGGACAAATACGATAACATATCTGACAATTTGTACAACTTGCATCAATAAACTTTTGAGAAACAAAACTCACTTCTTCTTGTGGTAATATTTCGTACTGTTTTGGTTTTTGGGTTCGTTTGAGTGTAGTAAAAAGTATTTTTCTTTTGTTTGGTAAATTTTTATCTTTAATTTTTGCAATTACAGCACTATCTATTTCAAATAATTTTGCTTCATCTTCTACAAGAGCTTCATCAAAAGTTTGCTTCTGTTTTACTACATTTTTAAGAGAAAATATATCACGACGAGAAGAAACCTCATCAGACGCTTCAATCTCTTCTTTGTTATATCCTATCTCTTTAGCTAGTATCTGCTTATCAGAAAAGCTTGATAAGACAAAATTTGCCTCTTCTATAGAATCTGTAATTTGTTTGTAGAGAGGTTCTTTTATCTCACAAGCTCCACAATGTCCCAAATCAATCTCAATTGGCTCACTACTTGCTAATGCCAAAGAGATCAAATGCTCTACACTCAACGAAGCTATGCAAGGAATATTTTTTTTGCATGAGATTAAAGGTCTTTCCTCCTCTAGGAGTTCAAAAAAGAATTCCACTGTAGAAAAGTTTGTTAATGAAAAAGCTTCTGTAGGACAAATTCCCACACACCCACCACAATCAATACAAACTGAGGGAGTAAAAGATGGTATATTATCTACTATCTCAATAGTATCCACAGGACAGCTCTGCACACATTTCGTACACTCTGAAAATTTACTAGTTGCACGAACACAACTTGCTACATCAAATGCTAAATTCATTCTTTGCTACACATTTGTAATAAACTATCAGTAATATATTCAAAATCACTCAACATAAATTCTAATGCCAATTCTGCACCATCATGGTAAAGTGGTGTACGAGACTCTCGTTTCATATTAATCAAAAATAGTGGTGTCCACTCTAGTAAATGCTCTTTAAGAAAAGCTCTTTGTACTTCAAAAAGTTCACAAATACCCTCTTTATCATTAGCAATAATAGCTTTTTGCATTGCAACACAAAGCATATACATAAACTCTAGTTCTATACCAATATGGTCAGCACTTACTACACGAGCCTTAGTGAGTTCTACCCTAAAATCAAGCTCATTATAAAGCTCTACTACAGGGTTATCCCCTCCACTCTCTATCATCTGGTCATCACGAGTATAAAAGCTTTCATAAGGCACAAGGTGCATCAAAAAAAGATTTGCAAAGTCTACATTATAATGCTCATCTATTAACTCTTTTCTTGTTAAGTCTGCTCTTTTTTCCCATGCCTTATAGTTGGGAAAAAGCTCTAATAAGTTCTCATCATTCTCTATTTGATCTAAAATTTTATCATCTATCTCTATTAACATTAATCGTGATATAAGTGCATACAGTGCTATACGATTTTCAATATCTTCTTTTAATTTTTCCATTTATTTTAACCTTAGTTATTATAATTATTATTAGAGTTTATAATACTCTTAATCTCGTTGATGGGGATTATAGCATAGTTATAACTTAGGTTACGGTAAATACTGTTTTTATATAATTAAAAAAGATATAATACACTCAAAACGAAATAGTCACTAAAGAGGTAAGATGAGAAAAAACAGTAGTCATATTAGTAATATATTTATAGTTTCTGCTTCTGTGGTCATTGTATTAGCTGGCATCAAAATGGCTGCATCTATTGTTGTGCCATTTTTATTAGCACTCTTTTTGGCTATTATATTGACTCCTCTTTTTTTATGGCTCAAAAAAATAGGTTTAGGTGAGCTATTTTCTTTGCTAAGCATTGTATTCCTTCTTTTTATTATTATTGGTTCACTCGTTACTGTTGTAGGTAACTCCATTCAAGACTTTAGTGTCAATATTCCTTTTTATGAAGAGAAACTCCGTACAGACCTAGGTAATCTACTAGAACAACTTAATAGCTTTGGCTTACATATACCCAAAGCAGATATTATAAGTATGTTTCAAACTGATAGTATTATGCGTTATATCGCAAGCACACTCAAAAGCCTTGGCTCTTTACTTACAAACTCTTTTATGATTATTCTAACCGTTACTTTTATGCTTATGGAACTTTCGCAATTTTCTACCAAACTCCAAACAGCCAATAGAAATGGATTTAAACAATTCATAGAAGTAAGTAATAAAATCAAATACTATATGCTTCTTAAAGCTCTTATCTCTGTGGCTACAGGTGTGATTGTTACAATAATGCTTGAACTCATTGGTGTACACTACTCTGTTTTATGGGGATTAGTTGCTTTTTTGCTTAACTTTATTCCAAATATTGGCTCAATCATCGCAGCTGTCCCTGCTGTTTTGATGGCATTAGTGCAGTTTAATTTTGGTATTGCATTTTTAATAGCCGTAGGATACATTATTATTAATATTGTAATAGGCTCGATTGTTGAACCAAAAGTTTTGGGTAAAGGGCTAGGTCTCTCACCTCTTGTTATTTTTCTCTCTCTTATATTCTGGGGTTGGCTACTAGGGTCTATAGGGATGCTTCTATCTATACCTCTTACCATTATGATTAAAATCACTCTAGACTCACAACCTAATACACGATGGATATCAATTATGCTAGGAACAGGCAAAGATACTCAATCTATAAAATAACCATTTACTATAGTATGTTATACTAAGGCTAAATAGACAAAAAGAGAGGATAAAGCAATGAAACGATTTATTATTCCTACGCTATTGATGAGTGGTGTTGTAAGTGCTAAAAGTACACATAAACCTCTTAAATCAATGCTTTTAAACTATGAAAAAAACATTAGTGTAAATCTTAAAAATATAGGTTCTAATGCCTATAAGATTAAAGCTGGTGATACCCTAGCTTCTATAGCAAATAGACACCATATTACTATCAAAAAATTAAAAAAAACCAATAAGATAAAAGATAAAGCTCCTCTTGTTGTAGGTGCTACCATACAAATTCCAGACCAAACAATTAAGCTTAGTACACTCTTAGAACAGATCAAAAATGCAGGACCTCTGCTAAAAGAAGCTAAAGAGCATCTAGGAAAAATTTATGTATGGGGTGCAGTGGGTCCAAAAACTTTTGATTGTTCTGGCTTTACTTCCTATGTATGCCGTAAAAATGGTATTACTATCCCTAGAACTTCTATCCAACAAGGAAAAGTTGGTACAAAAGTATCCCGAAAAGAACTCAAAGAGGGAGATCTTATATTTTTTGATACATCCAAAGAAAAGAAGGGCTATATAAATCATGTAGGTATTTATGTCGGAGACAATAAGTTTATCCATGCAAGCTCTGCTAGTAATCAAGTAGTTATCTCTAGCCTTAATCAAAGCTTTTATAAAGCAAGATTCAAATGGGGTCGCAGAGTAAATTTATGAGAAAATTTATTCATCCTCTGTCTATAGTAATCCTAGTGCTAAGTATTCTTTTATCTTTGCCTCTTATTCTCTCTAAAAAAGAGATAAAAATATATACAGATGATGAACTTCGTAAAAAAGCATTATCAAGTAATATACTTCCTACTCCAACAAGCTATAAAGGACTATTACAAATAGCTGATAATCCCCAAAATATTTTAACTCCAGATAAAATAGCCTTAGGGAAAAAGCTATTTAACGAAAAACTTCTCTCAAAAGACAAAGATATATCTTGTGCATCATGTCATAAACTCCAACAAGGTGGGGATGATAATCTAGCCGTAGCTATTGGACATAAAAATAGAGCAAACCCTTCACATTTAAACTCTCCTACAGTACTCAATAGTGCATTAGCAAAATCTCAGTTTTGGGATGGACGAGCCAAAGATGTAGAGGCACAAGCAGGTGGACCTATTCAAGCTTCATTTGAGATGAATATGCAAGCAAAAGAACTTATACAAAGACTCAATGCTGTCCCTCATTATGTTCAAGAGTTTCAAAAAATTTTCCAAGAGAATATAAGCTTTGAAAATATTCAAAAAGCTATAGGAGCGTATGAAAGAACTCTTTTGACTTATGGTGATTATGATAGATTTTTAGAGGGTAACAATAGTGCATTAAATCCAAAAGCAAAAAGAGGCATGGCACTCTTTATGACCAAAGGATGTAGAGGATGTCATACAGGTACAAGTATTGGGGGACAGAGTATTCAAAAGTTTCCTCTAAGAAATTATCTCTCTGATTATTTAGGTATGATAATCAGCCCTGATATAAAATTAAAAAATAGTCCTTTTCCTTTTGAAAATCATGGTGGATTTATGGGATATAATGATTCTCTTAGATTTCGTGTTCCCCTATTGCGTAATATTTCCAAGACTGCTCCATACTTTCATAATGGTGCAATAACAGACCTTAATGAGACTGTACGAATTATGAGTAAATACCAAATAGGAGAAGAGTTTACCCCTACACAAATAGATGAAGTAGTAGAGTTTCTCAAAACGCTTGATGGTAAAATAGTAGAATATAATATAACTAACTAAAGAATCGTTACTAATAATTTAGTTATAATATGCGACTTTATTTTAGGAGCATCTATTGTCATTATTATCTTATGAAACTACCAAAAAACTACTCTTTAAACTCAATCCTGAGACTGCTCATAGTGTTGCAGGCTTTGGTTTGCGAAGTCTAGCATACTGTATGCCACTTATGCGTTGTATCAAAAATAAAAACTTTATTAGCCACCCAATGCTCAAACAAAAATTATGGGATACTACCTTTGAAAATCCTGTGGGCTTAGGGGCTGGATTTGATAAAAATGGTCAATATATTGTGGGTATGCCTGCTCTTGGATTTGGCTTTACCGAGATAGGTACAGTTACACCAAAACCCCAAGATGGCAATGCCAAGCCTAGACTCTTTCGTCTTGTAGAGGACCAATCTATCCAAAATGCTATGGGCTTTAATAACAGAGGTGCTGACTATATGTTAGAACGGCTTAAAAAGCTCTATTTTATGGAGTATCCTATTGGAATTAATATTGGCAAAAACAAACTCACTTCAGAAGAGGATGCCTTGAATGATTATGAGATACTTCTTAGAAAATTTCAAGAGTATGGTCACTATGTAGTGATTAATATCTCTTCACCCAATACTCCAGGGCTAAGAGATTTACAAAATGAATCTTTTATAACTGCTCTCTTTGAGATGGCAAAAACTCTTACAAAAAAGCCTATTTTACTCAAAATTGCTCCTGATATGGAAGCCAAAGATGCTATTGCTATCTCTAAAGTGGCTATTAGTGCAGGGGCTAGTGGGATTATAGCTACCAATACAACTATCGACTATAGCCTTACCCCTCATGCCAAAGATTTTGGTGGGATTAGTGGAGCGTTGCTTACAGATAAGAGTTACCAACTCTTTAGAGAACTAGGCAAAGAACTCCATGATAAAACCACGCTTATCTCTGTAGGTGGGATTGATTCTGCCCAAGAGGCATACAGACGCGTCAAGGCAGGAGCCTCTTTGGTGCAAGTGTATAGTATGCTTATCTACAAAGGTCCTGCACTTATCAAAGAGATTAACGAAGGTCTTATTACACTTATGCAAGAAGATGGATACAAACATATAAGCGAAGCTATTGGAGCAGACTGGAAATAGTTGCTTAGACAAATTATAAAAAAAGGAATACTATGAAAAAATTTATACTTATAACACTTATGCTTCTCTCACCACTCTTTGCCCAAAAAATGCTAGTGGCAACTCAAAGCTGTGAAGCCTATAATAATATGAAACATACCAACAATACAGGAAAGCAAAGCCTTACAATAGGTGACTCTTATAAGGTACTAGATGATAAAAAGGGACAATATTATATAACTATCTCTGGTATATCTGTGCCAAATCGTTGGGTAGATAAAAACTGTTTTGAAGCCTCTACCGCAACAAAAACTCCACCTACAGAAAAAGCTAAAACTCCTCCTACAGAAAAAGCCAAAACAACTCACTCTACAAAACCAAAATACTCTCTTTTGGCTCTGAGTTGGCAAAATGCCTTTTGTCAGACACATCAAAGGAAAGCAGAGTGTCAAAGAGCTAGAGGTGCCTATACAGATACTCGCTTTAGCCTCCATGGACTCTGGCCACAACCTAGAGAAAATCTCTATTGCGATGTCTCTTCTAAGCAAAAGCAGTTTGACAAAAGAGGTCAATGGTACCAACTCCCAAAGCTAGAGCTTACTGCTACTACACGAAAAGAGCTTTTGCGTATTATGCCTGCATCTGCATCTAACTTACAAAAACATGAGTGGATTAAACATGGAACCTGTTCGGGGATGAATCCTCAGGAGTATTATGCACATGCTATAGAGCTTACCAAACAGCTCAATAACTCCAAAGTTGGACAGTTTTTTTCTCAAAATATTGGCAAAAAAGTCACACTCCAACAGGTACGATTTAAGATGAATGAGAGTTTTGGTCAGGGCAGTGGCAAAAGAGCAGAGCTTCGTTGTAGAAATGGTCTTATTACAGAGATTTGGCTCCATCTAGGCAACCAAGGAGAGAGCCTACAAGCACTTCTTCAAGGTGGCAAAGAGGTAAATAGTCGATGTAGAGAAGGCAAGATTGATAGAGTTGGGTTTTAGTGAGTGAGTTCCAAAAAATTATAGATACCCTAGCCACACGCAACCTCTTTCTTACAGGGGGTGCAGGTGTGGGCAAGAGCTATAGAACTAACCAAGTTATCAAACACTACCAGCAAGAGAAAAAACAAGTAGTAGCACTAGGAAGTACTGGTGTAAGTGCTGTGAATATAGCTGGGTTTACTGTGCATAGTTTTTTTGTATTTGGCATCTCTAATAGTTTTGAAGAGTTAGCACTCCATGATAAACGAGCCAAAAAACGCCTCCAAGAACTCAAAAAAATCCTTCAAGCTACAGACTTAATAGTTATAGATGAAATCTCTATGATTAGTACGCAGATGCTAGATATGATAAATTTTCGGCTAAAGAGTGCTAAATATAGAGGAAAACTCCTTTTGGTTGGAGACTTTTTTCAACTTCCTCCTATACGAAAAAACTATGGACAGAACCCACAACAGCTTATAGATGATGCTCTCTATGCCTTTGAGAGTAGTGCATGGCAAGAGTTTGACCTTAGAGTGATAGAACTCACCCACATGCATAGAACCAAAGATAAGACCTTTACTCATATACTCCACAAAATACGCATAGGCATGTGCGATAATGAGGTCATAGAGTATCTTAGCCAACTCCACAACAACACCCTAGCAGAGCAAAATGACCCTACCCTACTCTATGGACGAAACCTCGAAGTAGAAGCAACCAACAGAGCCAAACTAGACCTCTTAGAGACAGAAGAGACTATCCTTTTTGCAAATCTTGAAGTTTTTGGAACAGTCAATGAGAAACGCATCCAAAGTTGGAAAAATCTTTTGCCTATCTCGCACACGCTCACCCTCAAAGTAGGCGCTCCTGTACTTTTTACTGTCAATAAATGGGGCAAGTTTGTAAATGGTGAAAGAGGCATACTTCGTACCATAGAAGATGAGTATCTTATAGTCGAAAAAGCCCAAGAGTTTGTGCGTGTAGAGAGACATGATTTTGATCTTCTTGATATGAAAACCAAAGCAGATGGCACAATAGAAACCGTATCCCTAGCCACCCTCTCACAATTTCCACTCAAACTAGCCTATGCTGTGACTATTCATAAATCCCAAGGTATGAGCATAGAGAAAATTGTATGCAATGTAGACCATATCTTTGCCCCAAGTCAATTTTATGTAGCCATATCAAGAGCTACCAACCCAAAAACTCTTAAAATAGATTTTACCAAAGGAGGTTTAGCTCACTACCTCCAAAGAGTTATTCGTGTAGATAGAAGAGTTGTGGAGTACTATCAAGCAGATAAAGATAATTTTTGAATGAAATGGATATAAGTTCGTTAGGAATTAGAAGTAAGACAAAATAAAAAAACAATTAAAACAGAGTATGGTTACAGATATGAAAAAGCTAAGACTTTAGAAGAGCATTTTTATAAATCTAAAACCAAACAACAACGCAATGATGCCATAATCAATGCCATTGAAGATGCTTATACGCAGACTGAAATAGCAAAATA
>JADGDQ010000093.1 GCA_016744805.1 Sulfurovaceae bacterium | reverse complement strand
AAAATTATTGACTAAGATAATAAAAATTTATGAGGAGCAATTTACTATGAAACTAACACTGCGTCAAATGGAAATATTTTTGAATGTTGTCAAGTCTGGACACCTAACAAATGTAGCCAAAGAAATGAGTCTTAGTCAATCGGCTATATCTATGTCGATTAAAGAGCTAGAGAATATTTTGGGGCGACCAGTTTTTGATCGTATTAATAAAAAACTTATTCTTAATGAATTAGGTCGTGCATTTCATAAAGAAATCTCTCCTATATTCAAAAAACTCTCAGATATTGAGTATGAGTTTAAAAACTCTATCAATAGAGGTATTATTCGAGTGGGTGCGAGTACGACTATTGTGGATTATCTTATGCCTTCTATTATTTGTAAATATATGAATAACTACCCTGATGTTCAAATCTCTCTCAAAGAGGGCAATAGCAAAGAGATTATTAATATGATAAAAGATGGGAATATTGATATTGGTTTTATAGAGGGAATGGTATTAGATGCAGAGATTATCTCAGAAAAGATAGGTGTAGATGAATTGATTGTTGTCTCTGCTGATCCAAGTCTTACACAATCATACTTTATAGACTCTCTAGCATCAAGAAGATGGGTACTAAGAGAAGAAGGGAGTGGAACACGAGAGATATTTTTGGATTATATCAAAGAAAAAACTGAATCTTTAAATATATTTTTAGAGTTAGGACATACAGAATCTATCAAAAGTATACTTAGTAATCACCACTGCTTAACATGTATTTCCAAAATAGCCGTGCAACATGAAATAGCAGAAGGAAAACTTCGTCAGGTGAATATTCGTAACTTTAAATGTAAACGAAATTTTTTGATGATTTATCACAAAGATAAATACCATAGTGGACTTTTTGAAAAATTTTCATATTTTTCTAAACAAATGATAGCTCAAATGCTAGATAAATAGAACTTAACACTCCTCTATTATCTTTTGCGTTTGCACTGCTATCTCTAGCTCTTCATTGGTAGGAATAACCAAAATTGCTACTTTTGAACTTTTGTCATCAATAGCATACCCTTGGAGAGTATTGTTTTTTTCTTTATCTATTTTTATACCCAAAGACTCCTCTAACCCCTCACAAACCATCTCTCTAACTTTAGCAGAGTTCTCTCCCACACCAGCAGTAAATACAATAGCATCCACGCGTCCTAGTGCCATACTATATGCACCAATATATTTTTTGATTCTATAGCTATACATATCAAGTGCTAGTTGGCTTTGAGTATCTCCACTTTGTGCCTGTGTAGTGATTTGACGCATATCACTAGAGCCACAAATACCAGTAAGTCCGCTCTTTTCGTTGAGTATAGTATTTATATCTTCTATGCTCTTGTTATCGTTTTTCATCAAAAATTTCACAATAGCAGGGTCAATATCTCCTGACCTTGTCCCCATTATCAAACCATCAAGTGGTGTAAAGCCCATAGAGGTATCTATACTCTTGCCACCTTTAATAGCCGTAGCACTCGCTCCGTTACCTAGATGAAGCGTAATAAGATTAAGCTCTGTTAGCTCTTTTTGTAATATTTTGGCACTCTGCTTAGCTACATAAAAATGTGATGTTCCATGA
This sequence comes from Sulfurovaceae bacterium, assembly GCA_016744805.1. Lineage (GTDB taxonomy): Bacteria > Campylobacterota > Campylobacteria > Campylobacterales > Sulfurovaceae > SZUA-451. The sequence goes on along the minus strand of JADGDQ010000093.1, from coordinate 660 downwards.
AAGCCATACCGTTTAATAGCAAACTTTTGAGATACCTCAGATGGCAAAGCATACAAACTAGCATATTCAGGAATACTCTGATGAAACGCCGTATCAAAAACAGCAACTTGGGCAATAGTAGGATATTTATCTCTAAAAATTTTGATAGCTTTAAGATTATGAGGATTATGTAAGGGAGCTAAATAAGAAATCTCTTCAAGTTCTTTAAGTGACTGTGTCTCTATTAGTAATGGTTCAGAAAACTTAGAACCACCATGTACAATACGATGTCCAATAGCATCTACTTGATTTATGTCCACAAGTAGCTCAGACTCCAAAAGAAGAGTAAATATCATATCTAAAGCCTCTTCGTGATTGGCTATAAAAGAATTATTTTGTATAGTATGTTCATTATATTTTATTGTACTAATGCTATTTATTTTTGTAATCTCTTCAACTACTACAAAAGCTACACTTTTTTGATTTATAAAATATTGACATTTAATAGAAGAGCTACCAGAGTTAAGAATAAGAATTTTCATTATTTATCTTTTTTATTTAAAATATGAGTATTGTAAGTTATATTAAATTTGAGTGGCCGGGAGAGGGGGATTCGAACCCCCGGAAGTGTTACCTTCACCAGTTTTCAAGACTGGCACATTCAACCGCTCTGACATCTCC
>JADGDQ010000066.1 GCA_016744805.1 Sulfurovaceae bacterium | reverse complement strand
AGTCCAAAGAGCTTTTACTTTGGCTAAATCTTCTGATGATTGTTTATCTTTACTATATACTATTAGCTCTTCTAGTGTTGTTTCAAAGAGTTGGCTAGATTCTTGTAGCTGTTTGGATGGATTACTAAACTTCATATTCATTCCAACCATAGAGTAGTCTTTCATCATCCGTTGAGAGAGCATTCTTTGTTTTCCTGCTTTATTGATTGCATCATTAAGATTAGTAATTCCACCTTCTGCAAAGCTTATAAGAGATATACAAATTGCGACTCCCCTCAAAATTTTTATATACATGCTCTATCTCCTTATAAAATATCGTTAATAGTAGATAATACATCTGATTATATAATTATTGACTTATATAGTATAAAACTATAGTATATAATAGGTTAGGTGGTAGTTTATGGATATGAAAGTACACTCTGTTGTAGTATCTTCTAATCCAAAGTTTCCTATGAGTAGTACTCTAGCAATAAAATATTTTCTTGTCTTAGGTGGCTTATTCTTATTTCCTTAAATTACTATAAATATTAAATCATGATAGTACCTATAAGCTGTATTATGGCTATAAAAATCCTTTTTATGACTCTTTTTCTTATAAAATTATTATTATTTTATAATTTTATAAGAAACCTTGTAGTACCTTAATATACATTGACTTATAATTAGTCATTGAATTTCTTAAATACCTTAAGAATCAAATCTAAATTTTAGAAGGATAGTTATGACAACGAGGAGACAAATCAGACAAAAAGCGAGCTTAGCTATAGTGGCAGTAGCAATATTGTCATTTCCACAATTTATTATAGCTCAAAAGCAATCAAACGCTTTAGAGCTAATAAATTTAGCAGGACAACAAAGAATGCTATCTCAGCGTATTTCAAAGGATTATCTCTATAAGGGTGGAGAGATTGCTGTAAGTAAGGCGGATAGACAATTAACAAGAACCCTTAAAGAGTCTCTCCAAGCACATAGTAAGTTAAAAGAATCTATTACTGACCCTAAGATTATTAATCTTTTAGGATTTGTTGAAATGAATAACCAAGATATTGTTCTCAAAACAAAAGAGAGTTTTAATATAGATAATGCACAGTATGTTCTAGACCTGAGTGAGTCTATGCTAGAGGGTAATGAGTATGTTATGAGTTCTCTCAAAAAATCATCAGGTCTTGATGCTTCTAAGCTTATTGATATGTCAGCAAGACAAGCAATGTTGTCTCAGCGTATTGCAAAATACTATATTGCATATCAATTAGGTATTAAAGATAAGAATACTATTAATCAGATGAATAAAGCGGTAAAACTATTTGATGATTCACATAAGGCACTTTTGGCAAATCAAACAAATACAGCAGTAATAACTGATAAACTCAAAAAAATAGATAGATTATGGAGTGTAGTTTATAAGTTTTATCTTGATATTGAGACAGGTGGATTACCTCTAATTGTATTTAATACCACTGACGATATTACAAAAAAGATGGATGAGATTACGACTCTTTATGTCAAAATCAAGTAAAAAATTAAAACTTAGGAGAAAAGTGTTATGAAACTATACAAAAAAATCAATCTTTTGATACTTGTTGTTCTATTGAGTCTAACTACTGCTAATACAGCAGAGATGAAAAAAGGTTTGACAACAATATTAGATTTGGGAAAACAGATGTCAAATATGAGAAATATGCTTGAGACTTACTCTTTGATTGCTACAAAAGTAAGCTATAAAGCACCTGATGAGAGACTTAAAAAAGGTATTACTGAATATGAGGGTGTAATAAGCTCTGTGGATAAAAACTTTGACGATAAAGAGATTAAGGCAAGTATTGCTGCAAGTAAAAAAGCATGGGCACCTGTTAAAAAAGCTCTATTGAGTGCACTTGAAGATAATGATGCAAAAAGAATGATGGATGAGGGTCTCTTTATTCATGGAAATATTAGATCTGTAATTAAAGAGTTAGCTATTATGAAAAAGTATTTACTCAAAAAAGAGAATATTAAGCATAGTGAACAGCTAAATGCTGCTATAGAGATAGCTGCATCATCACAAAGACTTTCAGCACACTATATGATGAAAATGTGGGGATTACCTGATCCTACTATTCAAGAGCATTGGGATAAAGGAGTTCAAATTTATACAGACTCTATACAGATACTTAAGACTTCTGCATACTATAAAGATGCCAAGTTTAAAAAACAACTAGATGAGACAGAGAAACATCTTAGATATTTTACAACAGTTATTATGTTTGATGATAAATTTGTTCCTGTAGTAGTACATGAAAAAGCTGAACTTGCATATAAGAGTGCAAATCAGATGGGAGAGACTATTATAAAGCATATTTCAAAATAGAAATTTTATTGGGGTGAGAACCCCAATATGTTTTAGGATAAAAGTTGTTTCACTATAATATTAATGCGTCCACCATCAGCACGACTACCTACAGCCTCTTTGGCACTTCCCATAACTTTACCCATATCTTTCATACTTGTAGCACCTAGGGTAGTTATTATGCTACTAATAATATTTTGAAGTTCTGTATCATCCATAGGCTCAGGAAGATAGCTTTGAACAAGTCTAAGCTCTTCTTGATCTTTGGCTACTAAGTCATCTCTCTTAGCCTCTTGAAACTGTACTATAGCATCTTCTCTTTGTTTTGCATATTTTAGAAGAATTTTTTCTACATCAGCATCACTCACTTCTCTTCTCTCATCAACTTCTATCTGTTTGATAAGAGCTTGTATATTTCGCAAGGTATCTCGTTTGAGTACCTCTTTGGCTCTCATAGCATCTTTAATATCTGATTTAATCTGTTCTTTTAGACTCATAAAATTATCCTTTTTTTCTTAATATTTAAAATGCACTTTCTAATTTTTCTTTGATTATAGCTAGTTCAGCACCTCTTTCTAGTACTTGGGCACAGAAGTCATCATCCTCTTCTGTATCAACAAATACAATTGGTAAAGCACCAGAGTCTCGTATAATATCAACAACCATACATGGTAAGTTTTCAAAACAGCTAGAGTCATATAAAGCATAATCATAACTAGAGTTTTCGATACTGTCTAAAAATTCATCATCATCTTTTGCAATCTCAACTTCATATCCTAACCCTGTAAAGATAGAACGATAGACATGAGATTGTAATGCCATTTTATTATATAGAAGTATAGTATTAGTATTATTGTGTACAATTTGTTCTACATGAGTATCTTCTTGAGCTTTTTCTTCAGATTCTTCCTCTTCTTCTTGAAGTTCATCTTCATACTCTATCTCTTCAGACTCTTCTTCTATTTCCAAGTCTAAAATTTCATCTTCTAGCTCTTGATCTGATAAGCCTTCCTCTTCCTCTTCTTCTATTATTTTACTTTTTTTACTTTCAGGGAAGTAGTCTCCAATTATTTTTTTCAGTTCAATAAGATTAAGAGGTTTAGAGGCATAATTATCCATACCTGCTTTTATATATTTCTCTTTATCTCCCTTAAGAGCATTTGCCGTAAGTGCAATAATAGGAATATGTTCAATATTCTCTTGATTTTCATATTCTAAGATAGCTTTTGTTGCCTCCATACCATTCATAATAGGCATTTGAATATCCATAAAGATAATATCATACGGATTTTTCATACGATGTTCTAGAGCCTCTTTACCATTAGATGCTAAAGTGACCTCTAGTCCAAAGTTCTCTAGTGTTACTAGAATTAACTTTTGATTAATTAAATTATCTTCTGCAACTAAAGCATGTATATGGTTAAACTGGTTTGTTTTAAGAGTATTCTCTTCATTTGAGGTTAAAACTTCTTCACCCAAAGAGTAGCTCTCAATCATACGAACAGTTTTACTAATAGTCATAGGTTTATGTATCATCTTCAAGAAATTATGATTATGAGCATCAACTATACGCTTAAGTGTTCCCGTTGTCATAAGTACAACATAAGTATCTAATTTAGAAAATCTCTCTACTAGTTCTGGTTTTTTGGCATAGTGGTGGTCAACAAAGAGAATATCAGGTAGCCCCATAGTTTCACTTTGTGTAAATATTTCATCATAAGAGTGAAGACGAAGAGTTGTTCCAAGATATTTAACATACGCTTCTAAGTTATGATCTATTTGTCTCTCAATACTTATATCTGGTAAGGCTAAACCTACTGTTAGATTTTCAAAAGTAGGATAGATAAATTCTTTAACTGATGTATCTTTTTGTAATGGAATAGTAAAGAAAAATTCTGCACCTTCACCTGGTGTACTTGTAACATCAAGTTCTCCACCCATATAGTTAATAATTGTACGAGAAATGGTTAATCCTAGCCCTGTACCACCAAACTCTCTACTAGTACTTGAATCTGCTTGTGTAAAGGCTTGAAAGATTTTAATTTTTTGTTCATCAGTAATACCTATTCCTGAATCTTGAACACCAAATCGTATAGAGACTGTTGAATCATCATTTGTAACTTCTCTCAAAAAGAGGTTAATAGTTCCGTCTGTTGGTGTAAATTTAATAGCATTACTAATAAGGTTAATTAAAACCTGAGATAATTTTGTTGGATCCCCAATAAAATGTTTTGGTATAGATGGTTCTATAAAGACACCTAATTCTATTCTCTTCTCATCCGCTTTAGCCACAAAAGTTTCAACAGCAGACTCAACTTTTTCAAATATATCAAAACTAATATTTTCAAGTTCCATTTTATTTGCACTAATTTTAGAAAGGTCAAGAATATCACTAACAATAGCCAAAAGGTTATCTGAACTATTTTCAATAATAGATATAAATTCTTGTTGATCAGGTGTTAATGGAGACTCTTTAAGAAGCTGAGTAAAACCAACAATACCATTAAGTGGTGTACGAATTTCATGAGACATGTTTGCAAGGAAAAGGTCTTTTGCTGTATTTGCTTCCTCAGCTTGTAGCTCTTTCTCATGAAGGAGTTTAAGAATAGAACTAATATAGGCATAAATCTGTTTTTTATCTGAAAAGTCACTTAAAATACTATCTGAAGAAGAGAGTTGACTCTTACCGTCTGCATTAAGATTTTCAATCTCTGACATCATTCTTCTTAGGGCTTCTTCTTCTTCATTATATCTTCGGAAAAATCTTTTGATTGTATAAAGAAACATAATAAAAGATAAAAGCATAGCACCTAAACTAATTGATAGTAAAATTTCATTTTTATCAATATTCGTTTGTACTTTATTTGCTAGGTAATCTAAAGTTTTTTGCTTAGAAAGTATAAAAAGGTTTTGCTTTTCCTCATTAAGAGATATCCAGTTTTCTATATCACTCTCATACTCTCCTGTTGTATGGCTCAATAGAATATCAATTCGTATACTATCAATATTGTCAATCATTTTCATTGTATTATCAGAAGAGAATGTCTCTGTAAGTTCACTCCTAAGAGCTGTAATTGTATTATAGATTCGCTCTTCAGGTAGTGTTGAAAGAGTAATATATTGATCCCATTTTGCTAAGTCTGAAGAGTTAAAAACTTTTTTATTAGCAATAAAATAAGCACCAAAAATAGCTTCTGTAGCTGAATAAGTATAAAATTTATTTAAATCAATAATAAGTTTTAGAGAAGGTTTATCTTCTATAGTAGTATATGAATCAAGCTCCTCCCAATATTGTTGTATAGGATTGATAATTTTTTTATAGTATTCACCTTCAAGTATCATAGCAATCTTTAGCTCTTCGGCAGTATCTAGACTATACCTTATATTATCCAATATTTTTTTAGGATTCTCATTATCAAAAAGTACATTTTCTGAAAGATTTGATTCGTTTGAATCACTCAAAAGAGAAAAAAAGCTTTCTACAATAGTATAGTTATTAGATTGCTCTACAAAGTTTGCTACAGCTAAATCTGTCTCATCTCTTTTGATTTGACACTCATCTTTAAGACTCTCTTGAGAAGCACTCATTTTACTTGTACAAATAACTTCTCTAGTTGTTGCCTGTTCTAGAGATTGAAGTATCTCAATTTTTTTAATATACTGTTTTAACTCTAGTTCGCTACTATATTTTCCCCAAATAACAAAAGTAAAATAGCCTCCAATAGCAAAAAGAGTAATAAGTGGTATAATTACCACAAGTAAATTTATCCGTATTCGACTAATTGCCATAGAAAACTCCTTTTTACTTAATTATTTTATCTTTTTTTGATGATAATCTATCAATCTATTAATTGATCTATCCATATGTTTTGTAGAGATAAAAATAATTGTTGGTAATTCACTCTTTTTTATACCACGATAAAAACTCTTACTTGATGGCCAGTATCTTGAAAGCTTTTTGATAACTTTTTTTGAGATACTATCAGGATATTTATAAGCTTCAATTTTTTTCAAAAGAACACCAAATTCATCTACAGCAATATTTGCTGCAGAAACATTAACAGCATCAGTAAACCCAGCACTAAATGCAATATAGTATTTTGCTGCACGAGCAAGAAGATATTTCATATCAACTACCATTAAAAGCATTTTTGTATCTTCATCAATTTTTTTAGGAAGAGTATATTTTAAGATAGTATCAGAACTCTCTAGGAGTGATTCTGTATAATCAAGAACCAAACCACCATTTTCAGGACTATATGGCTCTTTTAATATCTCTTTTAATTCTTGAGAACTAAAGAATGCAAACTCAATAAGGTCTTTTGTATCTTGTGTATTAACCAAAGACTGAATCTGTGTGATACTCTTATCCATATTAGCAATATCATTTCTTAGTCCTCTTTTTGCAGAAGATACTTGTATTCCTTGGTGAATATAAAAATAATTTTTAGCAAGACTTTGTGAAATAATTTTAATTTTCTCAGCATGGCTAATAATAGTATGAGATTTATCTGCCCCTTGAAGTGAGGTAAATCCAAAAATTCCAAAAAGTATTATTGTAGATAGTAGCTTTATAGCTTTTAATCGTTTCATCTATTTTCCTTCTAATATTTTTGAGGTAAGTACATTGATATTCAATGCTTTTTTAGCAGCAAGGGTAGGCATATATCTACCAGAGTCACTTGTTGTCATAAATTTAAATGTCACAAACAATTTATTGATCTTCTCTAGTTCTACTTTTGTAGTTTTAGTAATATCTTTTGTAGCTATAAGTGCATCATAAAGAGTTTGATATGAGGAAAGTATTTTTTTTACCTCTTTGGTATACAGTTTATCATCAATTGTACCCCAAGATTTTATCAAATAGAGTCCTGTAAGTTTCTGAACATGAAAATTAAGTTTTGCTACTTTACTTTTTGTTGAATCTTTTTTGGCTTTAGCTTTTTCATCAGCTACTTCAAGACAAGATGTACCAAAAGATGATATTTCTAAATAGAATTTTTTAGCATCTTTTTTATCCATTTTTGTAGCAAACTTTTTTTCTATTGTAGACCAAGATTTTTTTAAGGTAATAATCTTTTTATGAATCTTTTTATCAACTTTTTCTTTAGTAAGCTCTTCTAATGCTGTGTGAATTGCTTTAGTTGCATTTTTTTGTTCTTCTTGAGGATTACTGTATGTTATATCCATACCTGTTAAGATTTGATCTTCAAATATACTTTGTGAGAGAGAACATATATCAATAGTTTTATAAGTACTATCATCTACTTTTTTTGACGCATATAGCGTATTTGAAAGTAGTAAAAAACCAAGTGCTATAAAAAACACTTTTACTCTACTATAATGGTTGAAATCAGACTTCATTTCTTTTCCTAATGTTTTGACTAATAAATAATTGGCTTAATAAAAAGCAGTCACTACTCTTGAATATTCTCTAAACTTATGGAAGTTTAGGTGCTGTAATATCTGGCTTTCTTCCTTCAAGAGTTTTAAGGAATGTTGCAATTTTTTTAGCATCACTATCAGAAATATCAACAAGAAGCTGTACTTCACCCATGGTCTTAATAGCTTCTATTAAACTACTAACTGTACCATTATGAAAATATGGAGCTGTTTGAGATATATTTCTTAATGATGGTGCTTTAATCATACCATCCTTATCTCCTTTGAAGTCACCTACATCATTATGTTTAAAGGCTGAACTTAAATCAAATGGTTGCATCTTTCCACCTAGAGCTATACCTACATGGCAGGCAGTACAACCAGTTTCTATAAATATGGCAAGACCTTCTTGTTCTTTTGGAGTGAGAGCATCTTTTTTACCATTAAGAAAATCATCATATCGTGATGGTGTTACAAGAGTTCTTTCATAAATACCAATTGTAGAAGCAATTTTTTCAAAATCAATTTTTACATCTTTGCCATACGCTTTTTTAAATGACTCTACATACGCGGGAATATCAGTAATTCTTTTGGTAGCAACATCTTTTGTAATTGCCATTTCTGCTTTATCTTGCATAGGTCCTTGTGCTTGATCTTCAAGATCTGGACTTCTACCATCCCAAAATTGTCTATCAAAGAAAACTGCATTATAGACTGTTGGTGCATTAATATGATGAGGATTTGGTGTGCCTCTGTGACCTATAGATGTAGGAATACCATCTACTCCACCAGCATTAAGTAAATGACAAGTATGACAACTAATCTTACCATCCAAAGAGAGTCTAGAGTCAAAGAAAAGTTGCTTTCCTAGAGATACTTTTTCTGGGGAAATAGTCCCATTAGGATCTGTTAATTTGAGTAATTCACTCTGTTTCTCAGGAATTGCTACTAGCCCATTATGTTTTGCTTTCTTTATGAGAGCATCTCCTTCAATCAGACTACTTGATAAGAGTATAGCCGTTGAAGCTATCGTAACTGTCAAGATTTTTGATACTTGCATTGTCTTCTCCATATTGCGTTATTTTAATAAATAATATTACAATAAATTTCCTTTCATTCTCTCCTTGTAGCTAACATTATAATATTTAAGAAAACTTTAGTAAACTAGGGTTACATGGTTTATCTTCTTATGTTTTTACTTGCTTTATTGTCTGCTTCACTACTTCCTATATCTAGTGAAGCAACATTGCTATATTATATAGAAAATAATTATAATATAACATTACTTTTTTTATCAGCAGGGCTTGGCAATGTGTTAGGTTCTATTATTAACTATTGGATAGGAAGCAAAGGTGCTTCGGCTCTTGTAGAGTCTAATAAAATATCTAAAGAACGACTTTTTAAAAGCCAACAATTTTTTGATAAGTATGGAGGCTATTCACTTTTACTCTCTTGGGTTCCTGTGATTGGTGATCCACTTACCTTTATTGCAGGTATTGTGAATTTTGACTTCAAAAAATTTGTTTTTATAGTTATGATTGCTAAATTTGGAAGATATGCTATTATAATCTTGGGTTATCAAAGTTTTCTATGATAAAATAATGCTTTGATCATATTTTTATAATATGATTATTGTATGACATTTATAAGGAATCAAGATGAAGATAGACAATAATCGTAATAATGAACTTTATAATGATCCTTATATGCAAGAGGCTATTAT
>JADGDQ010000065.1 GCA_016744805.1 Sulfurovaceae bacterium | reverse complement strand
ACCTAATATAGCCTCTTTGGGTGCTAATTTGTAGCCATATACTTCAGGGTCTATAATCCCTTGTGATATATGCCCTGACTCTACATAAGCAAAAGGTGTCGTTGTCGCAATAGATATCTCATCCATACCATCATTACTACTGACTACATGTGCGCGTGAAGTCCCAAGCTCTACTAATGCCTCTGCCATTACCTGAATATACTCTGGGTCAAAGACTCCCAAAAGATACTTCTTAGCTCCTGCTGGATTGGTCAAAGGTCCTAAGAGATTAAAGATAGTTCTATGCTCTATAGATCTACGAATAGGCATAATATGTTTCATAGCAGGGTGATGGTTCATAGCAAAGATAAAACAAAACCCCGTCTCCTCTAGCATCTTAACCTGATTACTAGGAGAGAGGTTAAGATTAATATCTAATGATTCTAATAAATCTGCGGATCCTGAGTTACTTGTGATGCTTCTATTACCATGTTTGGCTACTACTGAACCCATAGAGGCTAAAAGTAGTGAGACGGTAGAGGAGATATTAAAGCTTCCACTCTTATCGCCACCTGTTCCTACTACATCTATGGATTGCTCTTGTAGTATATCAGAGATAGGGAGTTTAACAGAGTGTTCTCGCATCACCGATGCTGCTGTAGCAATATCCTCTGCACTCTCCCCTTTGGTATAGAGGTCTATCAAAAATTGCCGTGCCTCTTCAGTAGTCAGTTTATTATCAAATAGCTCTTGAAATTTCTGTTTGGTTCTCATCATAGCTCCTTTACAAACTCCTCTTTTTTGCTTTTTGGAATTGTTTTTGTGGTTGGGATTTGAAGCACTTCAAAGTTTTTATCCCCCTTAAGATAGGTGATAGTAATCTTGTCTCCTATTGCCACATTTTTAGATGCTTTGGCTTTCATACCATTAACACAAACAACACCACTCTTTACCATATCTGATGCTATGGTTCTTCTTTTTACTACATTGACGGCACTTAGCCACTTATCTACACGCATATACTCTACTCCTAAACTTAATTTACCTTGCTAGAGAGACCTCATCTATAGCAAACTTACCATCACGATACGATATACTCAATAGATGCTGACTCACACCCTCTAAGACTTTTTTACTATTATCTAACAAGTAACCAAAAACTATTTTTACCTTATAGTGTTGCTGTTCAGTATCTTCACTCACTACTGTTATATCGCTGATATTATATCTCTTTTTTATCCAATCTCTATTACTTCTCTCTCTATTTTGGAGTATATCACTCTTTATTACATCACTTTTATTAAAAAATCTCTGAAGAGGAAAATGAAAATATTTCAAAAACTCTTTGGGGTCTGCATTGCTCTCTTCTAGCAGATAGTACTCTCGTACAAGTGCTTTTACTCTCTCTTTGTTTTCAAGCTCTTTTGTATGCACTATCTTCTCTTTGGACTTTACTACTATAGTATGTCTCTGTTTTGCATAATCATTAATACGGCTATCATACATAGCTTCAATAGTTACAGCAGGCAGATGGCACTCTCCTAGGGTTGTGGCAATAAGTGGGGTGTAGATAGTAGTCTGATTGTCTGCTTTTTTTACTCCAAAGAAGTATAACACTCTGTCATCTCGTATATCTTTATAATCTAGGTGAAAATTTTTATCTTTAAATTTCTCGTTTTTATGCGTATTTATACGACTATTAACAATATCCAAGCACGCAGGTACTCTTTGACTAAGGACAATATTCTCTAGTGAGTTTCTATTGCCTACGGTGATTTTGCTATAGATTCTACTGCCTTGTTCTATATTTTTTAGGTCTACTCTATTGCCTTTTGCATCTATAAACTCTCTTTGAATAGTTAACTTTTTGCTATTATTTAGACTATTTTTAAGCGGATAGGGAAGATGCTTAAAGAGTTCTACCGTATAGTTTACTACCCCAGAGAGTGGCTCTATAAGAATATGATTGTCTGTTATCTTCTTAATAAATGAAACTCTCTTTTGATATATCTCTCTATCCCCATTCAACTCCAAAGCCACACGCATATCTTTTTTGGTACTTCCACCAAAATAGCTACTCAAAGCCTTAAATGCCAACGCCTTACTATGCGTTGAGTAGAGTCTCTTTATCTGCTGTTGTAGTGTATCAAAATCTATACTCTTTTGATGAAAATAGTGAGACTTCAAATAGAGTATCAAAAATGTATTTGCACCTCTTGATAAGAAGGATGTAGAGCTCCTATAATCTAACATATCAGCCGTATCAAGGAGACTCTTGGCTAGTTGAATCTTTCCCATATTTTGGAAGATAACACTCATATAATAGTATGAGAGATAATAGTTTTTGTATACCCCTTTATCATAGAGCATATTAGCACTACTGCTCTCTAATTTGTTATAAGAAGAGAGAATATACCCTGCATAGAGACGCAAATGGTCACTATATTTTGCTGTGAGATTGGCTCTCTTTTTTACTATATTTTTAAGAGCTTTAAAGATTCTCTCTTTGACCTCTTTGTCCAAAAAGTAGCCTGAAGCGTTGAGGTCTAAGAGTGTTTGCGACGCATACAAAGAGGCATAGGCACTCACATACCCATCAGGCTCCCAGTAGGCAAACTCTCCATATCCATTCTGTTGGTTCGAGAGTTTTTTGATACCTTCATTAATAAAATGATCACTATCAGCCAAAAGCCTATCCTCTCTCATAAATGGCTTGGCATAGACCATAGCAGATATTTTGGAACTTGTCTGCTCTGCACACCCATAAGGGTAGCCTACCAAATACTTTAAATCCCCATAGAGTTGCCCTAATAGATTATCCGAGAGACTCACTAGAGCTTTTGCCCCTTTAAATTGGCTTGGTATCTCTATATGCAGAGGCTCTACAGTGGCACTTTGATAGGTTTTTGTCTGCAAGGCATAAGGACTCATAGCTAGAAGTGTTACCGATTTGCTAAAGGTTTGATTATTAAGTTTGGTCTGAAGAGTTATTCTCCCTTTGCCTATGGCTGTAGCTTGGAGCTGTGCAGGAATCACTACAGAGCTATGAGCAGGTATAGTTATACTCTTAGCATCAAAATCTAAAGAGAGATGAGAGGGGATACTCTTGCTAAGCTCTATAGTTTGAGGCTTTTTGGTGCTATTAAAGACTCTAATAGGTACTTCAACTCTATCGCCTACCAAGATAAACCTAGGATAGGAGGGTTTTATCATAATATCATCTTTGACCACAATAGTATCACTTTGTACCCCTATAGAGCGGTTATCAAGAGCTACCACAACTATAGTCGCTTTGCCGTTGAACTCTGGTATCTTCATCTCAAAAGATGCTTTTTTATCTTTGGTATATATAATATTAGACCAGAGCATAAAGGGTTTGACTCTATCGCTATTATCTGGTGGCAGATGTTTTTTGCGTTTATTATTATTCATATCTGACCCAAAAGAGAGAATAGTTCCTGTTGTTAGATACTGCATAACTTTGTCATAGATATCATAATAGAGTATTTTCTGGAGAGCTTTTTGGTTAAAGTAGTCAAATATTTTGGGTGGCTTCTGCTCTTTGATATTGAGAATACCCTGATCGACCACAGAGACAAGCAGTGCAGACTCTCTATCGGTTGTAATATAAAGAGGGGTTGTGAGTTTGGAGGGGGTAGTCTGGTTATACTCTAACCCTATCTTAATAAAATGCTCTCTTCTATCTGGCTTGATAAATTTGTAGCCTGTAGCCCTAAAGGGGATAAGTGTCGAGGGGGTATCTGTGTTGCGTATGGCTGTAGCATGGATATAGAGCCCTCGCCCCAAATCTACATCCAAAGGTATATCTACAGTTGCACTCCCTTTCTCTAGGGTTATACTCTTGTACCAGTAGACCTTCTCTCCTTCTAATGTAACAAGAATATGCCCTTTGATAATAGGAGATTTTAGAGAGACTTTAAGTATGTCCCCTTTGTTATAGAGTCTATCTTCAAAGGAGATATGGACTTTTTTGAGATTTGTAGAGGGGGAGATATTACTATATCCCCATCCACTCACATCTATAGAGGTGGTTGCACTGTGTCCACCAAGTCTATCATGCACCTCTATAATATACTCTCCATTCTCTTCTACTCTATAAGTAAACTCTCTATTTGCCTCTACCAAAAATCTATCGACTACCTCTATTTCACTCTCCCAGTTATAGTGTCCTTGGGTGTAGCTATAGTGCCAACTTCTTTTTTTAACTATAACACTCAGTGTCCCATCTATAACCTTGGCACTCAAAGGCTCAATCAAGAGAGCTTTAGCTCGAATCTCCTCTCCTGTTTGGAATGATTTTTTAAAAGTTTTTATACCCACCAAAGAGTCATAAGGGTAGAGGAGAAAGCTCTTGTATGTAGCCACTGGCTGTGTATCATCCATAATAGTAGCTCCTAGAGTCACTTCAAGTATAGAGGGGACTTGCTGGTCTACTTTGGTTGCAAGGCTTAGATGGGCTTTGCCCTCTTTGTCTAATACAATATTTTCTGAATTATCTATGTAGAGTTTATTATTACTTTTTGCCAAAAGCTGATTGCTAAAGCTATACCCTTTAAACTCTGCATTTGAGTACTCTTTTGCCATAGCACTATAGGTAATTTTGCCTTTGAGCGTTGCACTTGGAGCCCCAAAAAGATACGAAGAGACTACAGAGAGGTGGATAAGTTCTGGAGTTTTATAGTAGGGTTTGTCTATGGTAATTTTATTCTCTATCTTGGGTGGCAAAAATGCCTCTACACTTATCTTCTCTTTGCCAATAACCTTATCGCCCAAGAGTACTCTGAGTTCATAGAGACCTGTTTTATCCTCCTGTGACATTTTGTAAGAGAAGTCTATCACCCCTAACGCATCTGTAGTGTAGACCTCATCAAGAAGAGCTTTCTCATAGAGCCTAGAGAGTTGTATCTTAAGAGGAATGGCATTAGCAGAGATAAACTCTCTATCTTTAAGAGTAATCATCGCCCGTATCTCTCCTGCTGGTCTAATAATCTTACTTTGGGGATAGACAAAGGCACGGTATCTACTAGGGTGTTTAGCAGGTATACTCATAAGAGGCGTATTAAGTACCAAAAAGCTCTTATCGGTGCTAGTAGAGACGATAATAGCTTTGAGGTTTTTATCTAAAAGACTCTTTTTCTCTATAGTAGCTATACCATCTTTGTTAGAGCGGGTTGTTGCTATAAGTCTATTATTGCTAGAGTAGAGTTCTACAAGAGCATTCTCTATAGGTGAGCTATCACTCAATCTCAAAAGTGATACAAAAGCTTGCTCTTGTGAGAGGTTTGCAGAGACTCCTATATCACTTACAAAAATCACTTTAGAGGCGTGATAGCTATGCTCTTCTCCCCTACTATCTCTTGATGTATAGTGCAAAGTAATACGGTAGACACCTGATGCACTCTTATCCGTTAACTCTTTAAGAATAATTTTCTGTTTTTGCATCTTATTGCGTGGATTATCAAGTGTAATCTCCTTAGAGAGTATCTCTTGTGTAAATTTACTACTACCTTTAAGCTTTCCATTGTGATAGTTTATAAAATAACGGTAGTTATCATGGGTAATTTTTTCTACTATAAGCGTTGCTTTTGGGACATTAATAGTAGAAAATCCCAACTCTCCCAAACTAGATATATAGGGTTTATCACTATCAAACACCACTCCACTCTTACGGTCTCCTGTAGCAAGAGTAAAGAGCGTATCCTCTTTGAGTTGTCTGTTATAGTTTGTAAGACCTTTTTTGAGTGTGAGTTTATAATTGCTATTTGGCTCAAACTTATCACTTGTTATATCCACGGCATAGTAGCTATTATGTGCTAGATTTTTGCGTTTGTGATAATCAAGGTAGATATCTTTTTGAATTTTAAAGGAGTCTATACCCTCTATAGTGATAAACTCTCGCAAAGGTTTTGTATTAAAAGTGTTATCAAAAAAGAGGCGTATAGTAAAACTTCCATCATCATTTGCCACTACAGTAGGAGTATTTTGAAAAACCATCCTAGAGTAATCAGAGCTTAGAGTAATATCTTGCTCTCTCTCCTCTTTGGCATTATAGATCTCTTGTACTATCTCTTCTCCCAAACTCTTATCTGCCACGGTTTTGAGTGTTGGTGCAATATGAAGTTCTAACTTATGACCAATATCTTCTGTAATCTTAAGTAGTAACATTTTTTTGTTTTGTGTAGAGAGTTGGTATTGAAGTTTTGTTTTGGCTAGAGTGTTTATTTTATAGAGGTCTATATGCTCTTTGGCTTGTTCTATATCTATAGTATCATTAAAGACTATTTTTAGTAGTTTCTCTTGTGGAATATAGTGATAATCCAAAAGTTTCAGAGGCTTGGTTATCAAAGATAGAGAGCTATTTTCATCAGAGTTCTTTAGAAGAGTTTGCTCAAACTGGCACCTATACTCTGTAGAGGTACTCAAAGATTTTTCAGGAAAAACTGTTATATGACGAGGAGAGTCATACCGATAGAGAGCCTCTCCTAGAGAGGGGTTACAAGAGAGAAGAGGTTTATGTGTGTAGCGAGTGCTACTATCAAATATATCACTCTTTGCAACTATCTGTAGAGTCTTTAAATTACTATACATCTCTAAACTATACAGAGAGTTTACACCTATCAAAAAAAATAGTACAAAACGAAACAACATCCCATCTCCTTAAAAGTAGTATGGGATATTATAGCATAGTTATTTTAGCCTACTTTTTGCCTCTTCTATCAAAAGAGTCATCTGCTCTTCATAGAGTTTAACCAACTCTTTATCTGTAGACTCAAAACGCGTTACAAGTACAGGAGTTGTATTACTCGCTCTCACCAAGCCCCATCCATGCTCAAAATTAATACGGATACCATCAATATCAATAATATCAAGAATCTTTGGAAATGAACTAGGTGGTGTTTTGAGAAGCTCTTTGATAGTATCTATAATAGCAAATTTTGCCTCTTCTGTAGTCTTAACTTTTATCTCTTCAGTAGAATACACCAAAGGAAGAGCATCTAACTCTTTGTCTAAATCTATCCCTTTATGGAGAAGTTCAAGCATTCTAAGGGTAGCATAAATTGCATCATCATAACCAAAATAGCGATGTTTAAAGAAGATATGCCCACTCACTTCACACGCCAAATCAGCCCCTGTTTCTCGCATTTTTACTTTGAGGTTAGAGTGTCCTGTTTTGTACATAATGCTTTTGGAGCCTCGTTTTTCTAGCTCATCATACATCACCTGCGAACACTTCACCTCACCAATAACCGTAGGTGTATCCATAACGAGTGAGTACAAGAGTGCCATCTGGTCACCTTTGATATTATATTTTGGAGTCAATACAGCAATACGGTCTGCATCTCCATCATAGGCAAAGGCTATATCAGCACCCTTATAGAGAAGCTCTTTAATATCCTCTAGGTTCTCCTCTTCGGATGGGTCTGGATGATGATTAGGGAAAGTACCATCAGGGTCTATATAGATTCCCTCTGCGTTAAGCTCCAAAGCCTCTAATATCTGAGGCAATACCACACCAGCCACACCATTACCACAGTCATAGACTATCTTCGTATCCATACCCTTAAGGTGTGCAAAATTCTCTACCATATAGGCTATATACTGGCTATTTGCATCAATAGTTGTAATATCTTTTTGAGCTAGAGGCAGACTCTCCATAGCAATAATCTCACGCCCCATAGCATATATATCTTCACTAAAAAATGGTGCCTGTTCTACAGTGATTTTAAATCCATTATATTCAGGTGGATTATGTGAACCTGTAATCATAACCGATGCAGAGACCATATCATCTCTATCAATAGCACCATTAGTGAGTTTTTTGATACTTTGATAGTTACAAAAATAGTTTGCAGGTGTGGGTACCATCCCCATATTGAGTACTCTCTTGCCACCAGCATTAAACCCTGCACTCAACCACTCAAACAACTGAGGAGAGTGAGACCTTGCATCATACCCAATAGCTACAAACTCTCCATCAAACTTAGAAGAGAGTGCATACCCTATTTTTGTTACCATATCTTGATCGAGTTCTTTTTCAAAGATACCTCGAATATCATATTCACGAAAAATGGAGGATTTGGATGTCATAAGTTGCCTTTTTATAATAATTTTGGAAGTATAACAAGTAGGGGCTTATAAGTGTACTAAGTTGTAATGTTATTATTACGAGTGATAAAGGTGGGGGTCTAGAGTCCCAGACTTTTTTACCTCTTGGCACACCCTGACACCTCTAGTAATAATTAACTTTTGACATAAGTAAGCCAATAGTTTAATTTTTGTATATGTCTATCATACCACTCTTTACACAATAGATAACCTTTTATTGGGTTGACATAATATCTTGGTCTTCCATTTACATTTATTTCTTCTCTAATATTTCCGTTATTTATAACTTTTTTTAAAATAGGATAATTTACATTAAAATTCTCTTTTACATATTCTTTATTTTGCAAATCAAGTAATTCTTGTTCATTCAATAAATCTTGTTCTAAAAGGTTAGTAAACTGTTGTCGTGCAAACTTAGCAATTTTAATCTCACTTTTAGTTACCAATCTTTCATTCTTAAATTTATTTATAATAAATTCAGCAATTGGTTCCCATAACTCAACCTCTCTATTTATTTCATCAAATACTTTTGCATGATTTTTTTCAGATATGGTTTTCAGATTATTATAATTTGCCAAAAATGATTCTCCTATGTCTGCATACTCTTTTAATTCATCTACTGAAACTCTGTAACTATTATTATCTGATATATCCATAAATGATTTTAAGATATGATAATTATATTGTTGTGTTTTTTTCATCCATTTTGGTACTTTTCTTTTAACTTTGTCTATCTCATCCTGATACTTTAAGTCACTGCTCTCTGATGATACATTATTATCTATAGTGGATAGATTAATGATAACTTGTAGTAGCTTTTCTTCGTAGTACTTGTCTTTATGTATAATACTATGACTATATAATTCTTTAACCAAAGATAGTGTTTCGTCAATATTTGTCATGTGTGTCCTTTGTATATTTTTGATAAACACAGTATGACATACATTTTCTTATTAAATACTTATTTTACTTAAAAGTATTATTTTACTTATAATATAAGAAAAAATAGTCAAGTAACAATCACTATTTATATCCTATTCCCCTTGATTACTGCAAATACCGCCTATCTCTTCTTGACCTTTCTTTGGTAATATAGCTTATGAGTAATTAGTTATAGTTGTTAGCTAACTTCTTTACTTTAATATTAAAATATTATTTTTTCTTCGTTTGTATTATATAAACAAGGATACTAACAGTATAGAATTGCTAGAGTATTGAGTATAATATAAGTACACTCATCTAACTTTTTAAACCCTTGAATAGAAATAAGGAATAATTATATGAAATATCAAATTATAAATGTTTTAAAGTCATATAACTATTTATCTGCAATATTAGCATTTATAC
>JADGDQ010000064.1 GCA_016744805.1 Sulfurovaceae bacterium | reverse complement strand
AGATTTAACTCTTCTTGACCTTTTTGTAGCTCTTTTCTTTTCTCTTGTCCAGAACCTTAAAGAACCTCCTTGTTTTCCTTGCTACTTTTTGTCTTGAAGGGCTTATTGCCCTAGCTTTTTAATCTCCACAGCTATATTATCTCTAAATATCTTTCTTACTTCAGTTTGTCCTAGAAGATTAAATTTATTACTCGCATCTAATGGGTCTACTATTTTTACGGTACAATATTCACCGATTTCATCTTTAATCTCTTGCATATCTTTATCATAATGATTTCCACTTATAAGTAGCATTGGTACGATTTGTACAGTGATATCTGAGTTTGTGGCTATTATTTCTAATATTTCTCTTTTGATAGCCTCTTTGATAGCATAGAATGGAAACTCTCCCTCTAAGGAACAGCTTATATTATGAGGATTAATTCGCTTAAGAAATTCACTTGCATAGGAGACTGCTTCTAATCCACCAAGATGTAATACAGGAACACCATGTACTATATAGAGGTTTATTATTTTCATATCTCCTTTGCGTGTAGATTCATCAAGGTTTTTGAGATATATAGATGTTTCTTTAGTCTTTTGAAGGAGCGTATTAGTGTATCTAATATTTGCTAAAGAGAAATTCCTAAAACCATCTACCATTCGTATAAGTACTTCATGTTCATCTGTGGGAAATATATTAATAGAGGCTACTATATATCTTTTGTATCCAGCCATATCGACATCAGCCATTACTTGAGGTAAGTTTTTATATTCTTTTCCCTCTTCTGCTAGAGACTTAATAACCATTTTAGATGAGAATGCAGTAAATAGATCTATCTCTGGAAATTGATCTTTAATATAAGACTCAAATTCAAAATATTTTTTTTGTTCTATTACTGAGCCAAAACATGAGAGTATAATTGCTGTGTTTTTGTTATAATGTCTATATCGTTTCATTTTAAAATCCAAATTTTTGTGATAGTATAGGAAAATCAATTGAAAAAAGCATTAGTAATCTCTGCAATTGCATCAAATCAAGGGAAAACACTCTTAACTATGGCTCTTTTGACTCATTTTAGATCAAGAGTAAGAGCTTTCAAGATAGGCCCAGACTTTATAGACCCTCAGTTTCACCAAAAAGTATCGGAATATCCCTCTGTTAACTTGGATGGATTTATGATGAATCAAGAGCAACTCCGATGGATGTTTGATAAATATATGGATAGAGATATTGCTATTTGTGAAGGAGTTATGGGCTTTTATGATGGTATGGATAAAAACTCTAGTGCTTATGATATTGCCAAGATATTACAAATACCAACACTTCTTATTTTGGATGCAGGAGGGAGCTATATTACGGTATCTGCTCTGCTCAAAGGGCTTCTCTCTTTTCGTGATGATAACACTATTGCTTGTGTTGTTCTTAATAGAGTCTCGTCGGCTATGCATTTTGAGCTTGTAAAAAAATATATCCAACAAGAGTGTCAAAGGGTAGTAGTGGTTGGATGGATAGAAAAAAATTTGCCTACAATTAGTTCTCGTCATTTAGGTTTAGATTTGGAAGAGTTAGAGAGATTAGAGTTAGATAAGATAGCACTAGATGTACTCAAATACATTGATGTACCACTACTAGAGACTCTTATGGATGTTAGAATAGAAAAATCAAATACTTATCCCTTTAAAGTTATAAAGAAAAAAAATCAAAAATGTACAGTTATTTACGATAAAAATTTCTCATTTTTATATTATGATAACTTTAAATATCTTCAAGAGGTTTATAAAGAGGTTGTAGTAGTAGACTCCACACTTGATGAAGCCATACCTACTGATAGCAATAAAGTTATCATAGTAGGTGGATATGTGGAGACAGAAGAGAGCTATAAGAGAGTAAAAGACTCTTATAAGTTTAAAAATTCTCTTATTGCACATGCAAAAGAGGGAAAAGAGATCTATGCAGAGTGTGCTGGTTTGATTTATTTGGGTAAAAGTATAGATGAGAAGCAGATGAGTGGAGTATTAGATATAAAGTTCTCTCTAGGAGCAAAACGAGCAAGATTAGGATACTATCATGGACTCAACTACAAAACCAATACCATACAAAAAGGTCATGCGTTTCACTACTCCTTTGTGATAGATGCTCCCAAAGGCGATATTGGACTCTATAAATCTTCTCCAAAGATGATAAAAGATGCTGGATGGATAGAGGGTAATATAGAGGCTACTTATCTGCATAGTATGTGGAGGTGTTAGGAACTTTTGACTATAATAATTTTAAAATATTATGGACAGACTAAATGAATTTTAAACTGCAAGAACCACCACTTAATATAGGTGATGCTATTTCTCTAAAATCTTTTGAGATGATACAATCTGAAATTATAGATTATGATGGGTATCATCAATTTTCATCTGATGAGAAGGCAATAGTTGAGCGATTGATACATACTACCACTTGTTTTGAACAGGTTATTGATAATATCTATTTTACTCCTCATTCAATGGAAAAACTTAAATCTTTATTAGAAAAAAAGGCAAAGCTTATTGTGGATACCAATATGATTGCTTCAGGATTGAGTAAATTTTATTTGGATAAGTATGAAAATGAGGTTATCTGCTATGTAAATGAGCCTGAAGTTTTTGAGATGGCAAAGCTCAATAGCACAACTCGCTCTTATGCAGCGGTGGAGTTAGCTATCAAAAAGTTCAAAGATGAGCCACTAATATTAGCGTGTGGAAATGCACCAACTTTTATCTATGCAGCAATTAATACACTTATCAAAGAGAATGTAAATTTGGATAATGTAATGCTTCTGCTCTTTCCTGTAGGGTTTGTAAATGTTGTGGAGTCCAAAGAGTATGGAAGAGAGTTTTTAGAGCATTATAATGTAGAGGGTATTATATTGCAAGGGCGTTATGGGGCTTCAACGATGGTGGTGGCATCTTTGCACGCTGCATATAGATTGATTCGAGATTATGATACAGAGTTTGGAAAGTACAATGGCAAGTAGTCTTACAAATTCTCACTCTAGTTCTCAGTATGGCTCAAACCCTGTCAAAAAAGATGAAATAAGAGTAAATGAGATGGGCTCGGAGATAGTAGAAGGGTATACATGTAAACCCAAAGATTATGATGCCACAAGAGCTATTATGCACTATAAGACTCTTTTGTTACTCTGTGATGATGAACGATGTGGCAAAGCTGGAAAAGATGATAGAGCAACACATCTGCGTGAGCTACTCAAAAGTATGGGACTTAACAAAGGAAAAAATCGTATCAAAGTCTCTCGTTCAGGATGCTATGGAGCATGTAGGTTTAGACAAGTATGCCAAATAACAGAGAATACACAAGCCAATGGAAACTTAGAGAATAATGCTCTATGGCTCAAAGAGACACATCGCTTTGATGATGCAAAGTGGCAAGAGATTTTTGAGCAACTCTCGCAAGATAAACTTTTGATTGATATATTAGATGAGAATGATTTTATCCCTATGAAAGTTTATGAATAAAAAGCTCCGTAGCGGATATACAACAGGCACACATGCTACAGCTCTTGTTGGAGCGGTACTTAGTGATTATATTCATCAAAAAAGAGCTACAACCATTGAAGTAGAACTCCCTAATCAAGAGAAAGCAAATATAGTTACTTATAAAGAAAAAGAGAGAGTCTATAGTACTATCAAAGTAGATAATGATGACCTTGATGTGACTAAAGGGTGCAAAATAAGCCTAGAGTTATCCTTGTTAGCACCTATGCAGATTAAACCTCAAACTCCATCTATAATAAGAACTCATAGCATAACCTTATATATTTATGCAGGTGATGGGGTAGGAGTAGTTACAAAAAAAGGTCTAAAAATTGCTCCTAACTATCCTGCAATTAATCCTACACCTCTTTTGATGATGCAAAGTATAAGTAGCAAGATTGATACGCATACTAAGAGATATGAGTTGCATCTGCTTTTTTCTATCAAAGATGGTGAAGAGATAGCCAAATCTACAGCCAATGCCAAAGTGGGTGTAGTAGGGGGACTCTCTATATTAGGTACCAAAGGCATTGTCAAACCTATATCTGCTACAGCTTATATAGATAGCATCGCTACAGAACTCTCAGTATTAGAGGCTTCAGGAGCAAAAGAAGTAGTATTTACCTTGGGAAATAGTGCCTTAGATAGAGCCAAAGAGCAGTATGATGACTCTTCAATCATAGAGATAGGAAATTTTGTATATGATGCCTTACAACTTTTGGAAGCTACAGGCTTTACAAAAGTTATTTTTATAACAAGCATAGCCAAAATGACCAAAGTAGCCCAAGGGTGCAAAAATACCCATAATAGATTTGGTGGTATAGATTTTGAGAGAGTTGATAGATGGCTAGAAGAGAGTAATATTCAAAAACCAAAAGAGAGATATGCTACTCTCAAAGGTGTGTTAGAATATATTACAGAGAGTGATAAATTTATTGATTTAGTGACTAAGAGAGCTTCTAAACAGATAGAAGAGTGGTCAAGTTTTGATAAGAGTATTGAGTTTAGAGTCATTACATTATATAAAAAAGTGTAATTTTAGTTATCGAAGTATACAATTATAGGTATATTTTAATAATAAGGGCTTATGATGCTACACAAAATACTTTTTTCACTATTTTTCTTGGGAATAACTCTTAATGCTACTACTCCGACACAAAAAAATATTACCAAACTCTATATAGCTACATTTGATAGAGTTCCTGATGCACAAGGGTTGGCATACTGGTTAAATGATTCAGAACTAGATTTAGAAAGTATAGCTATGAGTTTTTTTGAGCAACCTGAAACAGTTGAAAAGTATCCTGAAGGTTTTTCTAATTCAGATTTTATTGATAGTGTATATACCAATCTCTTTAATAGAAAACCAGATAGTTATGGTGCTAAATATTGGTTAATGGATTTAGAAAATGAAAATATTCAAAGAGATTATTTTATATTAGCAGTAATTAACGGTGCAAAAGATACGGATGCTGATATATTAGAGAACAAAACAAATGTTGGTTTAGCTTTTATTGAGGATAATAGAGATGATGCATCTGAAGCTAAAGATGTACTATCAAATATAACTCAAGATATAACTTCAGTAAATGAGGTATTGTGCCAATTTGAATTAGCTAATTGTGATAATGTTGAGGATGCTGATAATGTTGAGGATGCTATTTCTAATATAAATAATGATATTTTGGCAGAAGCATTTAACAATCAAACTAGTGATATACAAGTAAATGATATTGGTAGTGTTATTAGAATATTATCAGATGATAATGATGGAAGTGCGCATCAACGATTTATTTTAGAACTATCTTCAGGTCAAACTCTTTTAATAGCTCATAATATAGATCTAGCACCAAAAATCACCTCTATATCTATTGGTGATAGAATTGAGTTTTTTGGTGAATATGTGTGGAATAGTCAGGGAGGTCTTGTCCATTGGACACATAAAGATCCTAATCAAACTCATATTGATGGTTGGTTAAAGCATAATGGTATTACTTATCAATAAGATTATGCCTACTTAAATCTAAGTAAATTTCCCTATAATCGCTTTATACTATAAGAGGAGATAATAGTGGTAACTATAGCAGGGTCAGGGATGGGGGCGTATACTTTTGATAATATTGATTTAGATTTTAGCTCTTATGATACTATTTTTTGTGATCAAAATTTTGATACAGAGTTATCAAATGTTATAAAAGGTAATTTTAAAGTTATTAAAGAGAGTATTTTAGAGAATATAGAAAAAAATATTCTCTATATAGTTACAGGTTCTCCGCTCTTTTTCTCTGGGGCTTTACTTATTTTACCTACACTCAAAAGAGAAAATATACCATTTGAGATTATAGATAATAGCTCTTCTTTGAGTTATATGCTCTCACGCGAGGGGGTGTCTTGGATGAAGACAGGTGTACTTTCGTTACATGGGAAAAGTCAAGTAGATTTAGAGAATTTTTTGACCAAAGAGTATTCGTTTGTTATCTGTGATGCATCTACACCCCAAAGACTCAAAGATGCCACATGCTACCTTGATGATAAGGATATAACTATTACTTTGGGAGAGAAATTTGGCTATGATGCAGAGCAATTTTCTACTACAACTCTTGATGCTATGATTGCAAATCCTCCTGCTATGCCATACTCTTTGCTTATCAAACGAAACTATACATTAGCCCCCACAATCTCTTCAGAAGACACTATTGAGCATGAAAATGGAATGATTACCAAAAGCTACAAACGGCATATCTCTTTACAAAACCTTGATTTATCTTCTAATCTTTTACTATGGGATATTGGAGCAGGGAGTGGTTCTATGAGCATAGATGGCTTTAAAAGATATGGTATAAAAACTATATTATTTGAAAAAAACAGTAAACGAGCCAAGATGATAGAGAGGTCTCTAAACAGACATAAAATACTCAATACAAAACTTTATATAGGTGAAGCAAGTCAACTCTACAAAGAAGAAACTTCTACACCTGATAGAATATTTATAGGTGGTGGTGGAAGTATGGTTATAAAAGAGTTAGATTATCTCCATAGTCGTCTTAAAGTAGGGGGAATAATGGTAGCCAACTTTGTTACATTAGAGCATCTTAGTACAGCTATAACAGTTTTGAAAAAATCTAAAATAGCATTTGATATAAAGAGTATTTCTTTGACTACTTATAAGCTCTCACTCCTTCTTCCTGAACCAGAGAGAGTTATGCATCAGATAATTATAAAAAAGGATAAAAAAAATGGTTAAGTTTGTAGGGGCGGGGGCTGGTGATCCTGAGTTGATTACTATTAAGGGGCAGAAGGCTTTGCAAGAGGCTGATGTGGTGTTGTATACAGGGTCTCTTATTCCCAAAGAGGTTTTGGGGTGGTGTAGAGATGATGCTTTGGTTGCAAACTCTGCGGATATGGATTATGAAGATATTTTTGAATTTATTCAAACACATCATCAGAAAAAATTTGTACGACTCCATACAGGAGACCCATCTATTTATTCTACTATTGCCAAACAGATAGCTTTTTTGGATGAACAGAATATTGAATATAAGGTGATAGCAGGAGTAACAGCTGCATTTGCTGGGGCTGCTTCGGCTGGTATTGAATATACTATTACAGGTGTCTCTCAAACACTGATTATTAGTCGTATAGAGGGACGCACACCAAATCCAGAGAGTCTTAAACAGCTTCTATCTAATAAAAATAGCTCTTTTGCATTTTATCTTTCTATTAAATTACTTGATAAACTTAAAGCCTCTGCATTAGAGCTTGATTATTCTATTGATACTCCTTGTTGGGTTATAGAAAAAGCATCTTGGACAGATGAGGTAATCTATAAAGGGACATTAGAGAGTATAGAGGAGCAAGTAAGCCATATTAAGGGTATCTCATTGATACTCTTTGGAGAGTTTTTGCACCAAAAGCCCACAGTAGAGTCGCATCTCTATGCCAAAAAATATAAAGAAGAGAGAGTACAAAAATGAATATAGCAATTGTTACTATAAATAATCCAAGTTTACAATCAGCAAAAAAATTACAACCTATTTTGGATGCACATAATGTAACTATCTTTAATAAATCCATAGAGTCTGAAGGTTTTGCTATATACAATAAACTTGATGATATTTTACCTATAGCTTGGAGAGAGTTTGACGCAATTATTTGTATCTTGGCAACAGGAGCAGTGGTTCGTAAAATAGCCCCATTTCTCCAAGACAAAGCCACAGATCCAGCGGTTATTGTGATGACCCTAGACCTCAAAAAAGTAATTCCTCTGCTTTCTGGTCATTTAGGTGGAGCTAATGAGTTGAGTTATGAAATTAGCCAAAGTATTGAGGGGTGTGTAAATTTTGTAACAACAGCCTCAGACCAGATTAAGCTCTTGGCATTTGACCTTTTTGCCAAAAAGATGGGATATAAGATTAGTAACCTCAAAGCATTAGCAGAGGTATCTAATAGGATTATTAATAAAGAGCAGGTTCAAGTAGTAAGCTATCCTAGTATATTCAAAGAGTTACAAAATTTTGCAGGGTATAAAGAGGAGAGCTTTTGTTTGATAGCTATAGATAATTTAGAAGCACTTGATAGCTCTATTCCTACTGTCTATATTACGCCACAAAAACTCAATAATAGTGCCTTACAACTGCACCCACAAAATATAGCTCTAGGGCTTGGTATGAATAGAGCAACAGCAGGAGCAGAGATAGCTTTTGCTGTAAAGAGATTTTGTTTTGAACACTCTATAGATGAAGAGCAGATTAATCTCTTAGCTAGTTTTGATGCCAAGACTGATGAAGAGGGGCTTTTGGAGTATGTAAACTCTAGCAATAAAAAAATAGAGTTTTTTGATAAAGAATCTATCAATAGCCTAGAAGAGAATTTTAGCCCATCTGAAGCAACACGATTTTTTAATATAAAAGGTGTTGCAGAACCAGCTTCTTTGTTGGCATCCCAAAAGAAAACACTCTTTTTAAGCAAACGAATATATGGTAATGTTACTATTGCCGCATCATTTTAAAGGAAATACTCTATGGGAAAATTACAGTTAGTATCTACAGGAGCAGGTGGAAGTCGCTACCTAACCAATGAAGCTATCAAGGCAATAGAAGAGGCAGATTTAGTAGTAGGATATACAAAATATATCAAAGACCTCAAAGAGTTTGTAGAGGGCAAAGAGGTGTATACCTCTGGAATGACCAAAGAGATAGAGAGAGCCGATTATGCAGTAGAGTCAGCAAAGAGTGGAAAGAGCGTAGTGCTTATCTCTAATGGTGATGCTAATGTATATGCTATGGGGTCATTAGTTGTGGAGTTATTGGATGTTAAGGGGTATTGGGATGATATAGAGTATATCTCTTTGGCTGGAATTACATCAGCTTTAGCTCTTGCTTCAGAGGTTGGGGCTCCACTCTCACAAGATTTTTGTCTTATCTCTCTTTCTGATAGACTCACAGATTTTGACCTTATCCAAAAGAGAATCAAACTTTCACTAGAGTGTGATTTTGTAATCGCTATTTATAATCCAAAAAGTAGAAGCAGACTTGAACCCTATCGTGGAATGTTAGAAAAACTCCAAACAATCGAAGAAAATAGAGTTGTAGTAGTAGCTAGAGATTTGGGTAGAGAGAGTCAGATGATTCAAATTATCACAGCCAAAGAGCTTATAGATGCAGGTGTAGAGAACCAAGATGTTAATATGTCTACAACTATTCTTATAGGAAATAGTACTACTAAATTAACCTCAAATGGCAAAGTCTTAACGCCTAGAGGCTATCTTAGTAAATATGATTTAACAGGAGAACAAAAAGAGGGTTGGAGGAAGATAAACTAAATAGGTTTTTTAATCAAAATAGTGCTACACTAAAGAAGCATCACATATATCTCAAAAGGAGAAATGATGAAAAATATAATGCTTATGTTTAGTTTGGCACTGTTCTTGTTGTCTTGTGGGAGTAGTAGTAATAATAGCGTAATTGAGAATACTCAAGATATGAGAATTTCACAAGTTATTGAGACTAGAGATAATAGTTCTGTA
>JADGDQ010000014.1 GCA_016744805.1 Sulfurovaceae bacterium | reverse complement strand
TTTATACTATGGGGAGCTTGGGCTTACCTTATTAATATAGATAGTAACAATAATTTCATATCTGCATTTAGTCAAGGTGTGTCAAGTTTTATAATAACCTTGATTATGATAAAAATTATAGAATATTTTTACAACTTATTTCCAAAAAATAGACTATTCTTTCTCTTACCTTCGATTATTACTGTTAGTATTACCTCCTCTTTTGTTGTAGGTATACATCTAATTGTTAATACTCAAAATATTTTATTTACTGTACTCCCTACTGTACTTATTGCATTTTTATTTGCACTTTATACTACAAAAAAAATTTCTACTAAAATTATAAAAAAGGAAAATTAATATGTCTAATAAAAATACAAGAAGACCACTAAAAGTGAGGGGAGCTAGTTGGTCTAAATCAATAGCTAGTTACTTAAGTAAAAAAAGTATTACTCCAAATCAAATATCCATAGCAAGTATATTTTTTGCTATATGTTCTGCTATATTTATTTTACTAATTCCATCTGCTAGTTCATATCAAATATGGCTATTTCCTATTTTATCTGCACTATTTATTCAAATGAGACTTTTATCTAATCTATTTGATGGAATGGTTGCACTAGAAGGTGGTAAAAGTACCAAATCAGGTGAACTATATAATGATATTCCAGATAGAATATCAGACTCTATTCTATTTATTGCTCTTGGGTATTCAATTACTGTTGTTTCATGGAGTGTTGAACTAGGATATTTAGTAGCACTATTTGCTATGATGACAGCATACATTAGGGTACTTGGTAGTAGTATGGGAGCAGGAAGTTGTTTCAAAGGTCCCATGGCAAAACAACACAGAATGGCAATAGTAACATTTGCTTTACTAATTAACCCTTTTGAGATTATTTTATTTGAACAAAATTATATACTTTTAATGGCTCTTATTGTTATAGCTTTTGGCTCTTTTGTAACTATTTTAAATCGTACATATTCTATTTATAAAACTATAGAAGAGAAATAAGATGTTTGGTATAGCACAAAATTCATTGAATGGAATGGTTGGAATATTAATAATATTAGTTGTATCAACACTAATATATCTCTATAAACAAAACAGTAATAAACAGATAGACTATACAGAGTTAAGGTTACGAATAAAATCTTGGTGGTGGATGATAGCTATTGTATTTATATCATTAACTTTTAGCCTTGAGACTGCAATAATATTTTTTGCTTTCTTATCATTCTTGGCACTTAAAGAGTTTTTATCTATTATACAAATCCGTCATGTAGATAGAAGAGCAATATTTTGGGTATATCTAGCAATTCCAGTGCAATATTATTGGGTAAGTATAGAGTGGTATGGTATGTTTATAATATTTATACCCATATTTTTATTTTTATTTATACCTATTCGCCTTGTAATAATAGGTGAAACCAATGGATTTATAAACTCAGCAAGTGTTATTCATTGGGCTGCGATGCTTACGGTTTTTAGTATTAGTCATATTGCTTACTTATTAACTTTACCAATCCAAAATGAACTTGCTGGAAATATAGGACCAGTTCTTTTTTTACTTTTTATGACTCAATTTAATGATGTTTCTCAGTATGTCTTTGGCAAATTATTTGGTAAAAATAAAATTATTCCAAAGGTAAGTCCAAACAAAACATGGGAAGGATTTATAGGAGGAGTTATAACAGTAACGCTACTCTCTGGTTTTATTGCTCCTTACCTTACCTCATTAGATATATTTTATGGTTTTATGGCAGGATTTATAATATCTATTTTTGGTTTTTTTGGAGATGTTGTAATTTCAAGTGTGAAAAGAGATATAAATATAAAAGATACAGGTACTCTAATACCTGGACATGGTGGGATATTAGATAGATTAGATAGTATATTATATACCGCTCCAATATTTTTTCACTTTTTATATTATGTAAAGTATTAATTATGAAAAAAATTATCAAAATACTATTTTTTGCTATTATCGTAAGACCTATTGTATTTGTAATCTTGGGATTAAATATAAAAAATCGTGAAAAACTTCCACTAAAAGGAGAAGCAGTTATTGCAGCAAATCATAATAGCCACCTAGATACAATGGTAATAATGAGCTTATATCCATTATCTAAAATAGATAAAGTGAGACCAGTAGCTGCTGCTGATTATTTTATGAAAAACAAATTTATAGCTTGGATTTCGATAAATTGTATTGGTATCATTCCATTAGATAGAAGTGGGGCTAGTTCACAAGAAGAACTATTTCAAAGCTGTCATGAAGCTTTGGATAATGGAGATATATTGATTTTATTTCCTGAGGGAAGTCGTGGAGTGCCTGAACAAATGAGTCGCTTTAAAAAAGGACTTTATTATATGATTAAAGATAGAGAAAACACACCTATTATCCCAATATATATGCAAGGATTAGGAAACTCTTTACCCAAAGGTGAAGCTTTGTTTGTACCATTTAACTGCAATATTGATATTGGCAACAGCATTACTTCTTTTAATAATTCAAATGATTTTAATCAGCAACTGAAAAATTTCTTTGAAAGTTCAATGAGGTAGGTTGTGAAGAGCCAAATAAATAATGTATGACTATCAACCTTGCTTTGAAATATTTGATATTGAGAATAGCAACACCCCACCAACCATTGATGGAATGCTCTACTATTTATAGGGAGACTTCCCCCTCCTACTTGATAACTCTAACAGCTCGTACATGGTTGTAGACTCGTTCTGCATCTTCACCTTGTGGGCCGCCCTCTACTTTGGTGTCATATCGTACTGCACCTGCACCGTGTGAGTCTGCACCACTGCCATCTACCGCATAACCAAAGGCTACATACCATGCCCAGTAGTATTTGGATTGCTCCTCTGATGCTTTGGAGAAGTATGCGGAGGTGCTTGTCCAGTAGTAGGCATCAGCATCAGTGACATTGAAGAAGCTTGGGGAGATAGCAGGGTAGAAACCTGTATAGTCTACGATACTCTGTAGCTCTTTGACATTTGGGAGTTTCCAGTCACTATATCCTGCATACTCCAAGCTCTCAGCATACGCCAATGCATTTTCCCAGTCTAGTCCCTCTCCTGCATCATTTTGCATCCACATAAGACCACTGCTGAGGTCTGAGATAGTACCATCACCATTATCAACAAATTGGCTCACACCATAGGCATCACCACGCACACAACGCACAAGCTTCTGCGCGACATTGCTCATAGGCATCTCTGTGCCACTCTCCATCGGTGCTGGTGCACTCATATCTGTATCAGTATCAGTTCCTTGTGGTGAGCCATCTACTGGCATATCACCACCACCTGTAGCTTCAGCTGAGTATGCTTTGATATGTCCTGTGCCGTAGTTGAGACCAAAGGCTTTGCCTATATTGTTGGCGAGATAGTAGTTGCTCGACCAAAACTGCAAATCTTTGCTAATAGCCAAATCCCCTAGAGAGAAGTAGTCTGTATCGAGATAGGGCCATCCATCAGAGAAATCTTCTATAGAGATCAGCTCATAGAGGGATGGGGTACGCCAGTCATTATAGCTAGCCAGTGAGAGAGACTCACAGTACTCTGTAGCCTCTGCCCACATAAATGTCTCTGTAGTAGGTGTCTGTTGCCACATGAGCTTGGTATTGAGGTCACTTGTCGTACCGTCGCCGTTGTTTTGTAGAGAGAAAGCATTAGAAGCATAGAGTGCATCTTGCCCATAAAAAGCCTCACCCTCTACAGCAGTGATAGCATTGCCATCACTATCATACGAGAGACTCTGTCCTGTCGCTACGATGCCACTACTAGTATCTACTGTAGGGGTATCACTACTATCAGAAGAGCTACCACAGCCCACCAAAGAGAACAATGAAAGTCCAGTGACCAAACTAAGTGTTATAATTTTCCTATGCATGATTTTCTCCATTTTTTGGGTTTCACCCGAAATATTTCTAGTTTATATAATACTCATCTTGAGTAAATACTTGGCAACAATGATTTGTGGAACCTCCCAAAAACAAATATACCCATCTGACTTATCCTTTTATTCCTATTTAAACCCAAATTATGCAATAGAAATCATGATAAAAGAGAAATAGTGCCTAGCAACAAATTACCTCTCACACTTGTTATACTCCCTCTCAAAAGCCTTCTCTTCAAACTCTACATATATAGTATTGGTCGTGAGCTTCTGTGTGGTCTCTAGGTTGATTTTTTGGATAAACTTTAGCTTTTTACTAGATTTGAGATTGTAGAGTTCTTGTGGGGTGATAAAGTTGTTAGTTTTATTGGAGAAGGTAGAGGCAAAGGTAGCGATAGCCTTTGGATTTTCATTTTCGACGATACCTTGGAGGTAGTAGACTTTTGTGGGAGTTTTTAGATAAAACTTCTCTTCAGGAATATCAACATAACCCCCTAGATTATCCTGAACAGCATTGATAGTAAGGTTAAGCTTCTCACTAGCTATGATGATTTGCAAACCTTTATCCCCACAAAGTACTTTTATGGGAATAGAGTCATTGGCTACTATCTGGCTTATGCTTAGTATAAGAGATAGAATATAGGTTTTCATGTATGCTCCTTAAGTCGTTGTGAAAGTATAATCACTTCTCTCTTTTGCTCCTCTTATTAGTTAAGGTGTTTGTAGTCTATGAGATAGGCAGTATTTTATGATGTGGCACACCATGACGCATCCTATTTAGAATTAAGTTTTGAAAGTATAATAAGTAGGGGCTTATAAGTGTACTAAGTTGTAGTAAATCCAATAATCAAAGGAGTAATGTTATTTCAAGAGTGATAAAAGTGGAAATTATACGGCGGAAGTGTTTCCTATAATAATTGCTAGTGAAGTAAGTAAATAGTTTTAGATACAAGAGAAGTGTAAATTCAATATACGGTACTTAAGTTTATTATCTTTTGGGAAGTTTAGCGTAAGTTTTATTATGTTATCATTATCACCTGACCCTTATTGTCATTTATTAATTTTGATTTTTCAAGTACCAAAACAGTTATGTTTGCAAGAGAACTTTTCCCAACTCCTCTATCTCCATATAACAACAAGTGTTGCCCTGGGGTATTAATGCTTTCAATTATACTTTTCGCCAGTTCTTTTCTTCCAAAAAACAAATCAACTACATTAACTGGTTTATTTGGTGTGAAAATCTCTCTTACTCCAGAATCTTTTATAAGTCTTTCTTTTTTAATTCCAAATGGATCTTCCATGCTATTCCTTAATGTAGTTTAACGACTGAGGAGAGCAATAGTTTTCCCGTTAGGGTAAACTATTGGCTCCTGCGTTTTGTTATATGACTTCCTGTAGTTTAAATGCAACTTGATATTTTACCAATTTAATATTTGGTAAATTTTTGACTGCATAAATTACTCTTTTATCGAAATCTGATGCAACTAAAACACCTCTAATATTTTTATACTTTTCTGGATTTTCACTGAGACATCCAATATATCCTAAAAGTTGTCCTAATGCACTATCGGTAGCCTTTCCTGCTTTTAGTTCAATAACAACCGTATTTTCTTGATTGTCTTTCGCTAATAAATCTATGCGACCAGCATCAATTTTATATTCAATCCCATCTTCAAATAGAAAAAGATCTTTATCAATTTCATCGATATTCATTGATAAATAAGAATGTAAATCTCTTTCAAATGATAATCTTGAATTTATCGTTTCTTCAATGTCTTTTTCAATATCATCATTTGAAATAATAACTTTATGATTTGTTTCAAATCCAGGAACAATTATATCTCCATTCTTAACTTTTGATTTATACCAAGAGTAATGTGTTTTTTGCCATTTACTTGTTGGGAAATACTTTAATACTAATGATGTTAATTTTTCATAAGAAGGAAATATATCTTCGTTCATGCAGGTTTCAATGACTAGCTCTTTAATTGTGCTATATTCGTTCATAAAATTTGCTTCCTTTGTCTTATAACTATATTCTACCCCATAATAGCGTAAAAATCTTTAATATATTAATTATCTGGATATAGAAAGTGTCTATTAATAATGGTATTTTAGATTAAATATGACAATTTGACATACTTTATCCTATTTTACCATAATTACTTCTATGATCCTTAAAAAAAAGTGTCTTTTTAATACTTTATTACCATTATTGGAGCATAAGTGAGCTTAAAATATGAGGCTCCACACCCCTGCCATTCAATCTCCACTTTTTTCTTGTTCCCAAATTTTATATCATAAAAAATAACTTTTTGATAGTTTTGATAATATTGCTGTCATTTTTATCTCCTAAGTATAAAATAGATTTTATAGCAAATCCAAGAAGAAATACCCCTATAATTGCTTTGATTTTTCATATCTTTATGAGTTTGAATGATTATCAATCCTAGGGGTTCAAGAGCTACAATATCAAAGTAATTATGCTATAATAAATCAATTATGTGAGGAGAAAATATGTCAGCTATTATCAACCACTCCTATTTGGACTTTTTTACTATTGCAGTGGATGCGTACAAAAGCCAAAATGAAAGTATCTATCGTAAGCTTATGACTACTATCATCAGTACATACAAAGCCCTCACCAATGAGATAGAACTCTCTAGCTCTTATCTGGATACAAGTGAAAAGCTACACTATTCAGATAGTGAACTGGAAGCCTTTTATGACAATATCTATGACTCTATAGATATTGTCAAACTTTACAAGAAACAGTTACAAGAATTCAAAAATCAAGAGGGTTTGTTTAATGATCTATATGAAGAGTAAGAGTATAGGGGTCAGGTGATAATGATAACCTAATAAAATTTACGCTACACTTCCCAAAAGATAAAAAGAGGTGATCCAATGGCGAGGCGACCACACATAGAGATAGGCGGTATTTTATGATGTGGCACACCATGACGCATCCTATTTAAGTAGAGGGGTCTATCATTAATAGAAGCTCATATTTGCAATTATCTGATATAATTTTATTGCATGTTTTGATGATAGTTTGTAAGTGGAGATTTTTTGTCTTCTTGGTGGGTGGGGCTTGGGCTAGCCCATGAGAAAGGATAACGCATGCGTATTCTTGCTATCATCATACTATTGCTGATTATCTTCACTGTTAAGTGTTGGTAGCCCAATAGGGAGTAAGGAGAGGTTACAACTCTTCTTGCTCCATGCAATATTATAACATATTTTTAAAAAATCTCTTCAATTTTTTTATGCTTTTGACTCTAAGATACTCAGGTGATGCGTTTTGCTTATTGTAAGATAGAATATGCTTAACATTAGACATCTTTCAAGCCTCGAAATATATTTTGGTGGGATTCTTCCACCCTACAAAGACTCTATCATCCCCCTTATCCTCAATACTTATACCATTATTATGCTATACTCTCTCACAAAAATTCTGCTATAAGTGATTAATAATTAATGAAAAAAGATACCATACAGCTCTACGGTGCGAGAGAGAATAACCTTAAAAATATAGATTTAGAGATACCCAAAAACAAACTTGTAGTCTTTACAGGCATTAGTGGAAGTGGCAAGAGTACCCTTGCATTTTCTACACTCTATGCAGAGGGGCAGAGACGCTATATAGAGTCTCTCTCTAGTTATGCTAGGCAATTTTTGGGGAAGGTGGGTAAACCTGATGTAGACAAGATAGAGGGGTTAACTCCTGCTATTGCTATTGACCAAAAGACAACTTCTAAAAACCCTCGCTCTACTGTGGGGACTATTACAGAGATTTATGATTATTTGCGACTGCTTTTTGCACGGATTGGTACGCAACACTGTCACGAATGCCACAAGCCTATCTCTTCTATGTCTGCGAGTGATGTAATAGAACAGGTTCTCTCTTTGCCTGATAATACCAAGCTTGTTATCCTAGCACCTCTTGTCAAAGAGAAAAAAGGCTCTTTTGCTGATATGCTCGAATCCCTTAGACACAAAGGGTATGTACGGGCTATGATAGATGGGGTTATGGTACGGCTAGATGAAGAGATAGAGCTATCCAAAACCAAAAAACATACTATCAAGGTGGTTATAGACCGTGTAGTTATCCGCCAAGAGAGCCGTGATAGGATTGGTCAAGATGTAGAAAAAGCCCTCAAAGAGAGCTATGGAGAGGTAGAACTAGAGATACTCAACCACAAAGAGATGGGGCTAGAGCAGTCTCATATTCACTACTCCGAACACCTTGCATGTTTTGATTGTAAGCTAAGCTTTGAACCACTAGAGCCTGTGAGCTTTTCGTTTAACTCTCCCAAAGGGGCATGTCCTGCGTGTGATGGGTTGGGGATACGGTATGCTATTGACCTCAAAAAAGTGATTGACCCTGACCTCTCTATAGAGAAAGGGGCTATTAAGATAATGTATGGTTTTAACAAAAGCTACTATACCAAGTTTTTAAATGCCTTTTGTGAGCAGAGTGGCATCTCTATTACCCTCCCCTACTCAGAGCTTGATGCACATCAAAAAAAGGCTATTCTCTATGGAACACCTGATGAGATAAAGTTTTTGTGGAAACGGCATACACTCAAAAGAGTCTGGCCAGGGATGATTAAATTTGCTCATGATATGTTTAGTGATGAGAAAGATAGTGGTGAGTATATGACAGAAAAGGTTTGCGACAAATGCCAAGGAGACCGTTTGCGTCCTCGTTCTCTTGCGGTGAAGATAGAGGGTAAAAATATTGCTGATATTATTAATATTCCTATACAAGAGAGCTATGAGTATTTTGTAGATAGAAGCAACTTCTCTCACCTTACATCACAACAAAATCTAATTGCTCACTCTATCCTCAAAGAGATTCAAGAGCGACTCTTTTTTCTTTATGATGTTGGGTTGGGATATATTACTCTTAGTCGTGATGCACGGACTATCTCGGGTGGAGAGGCTCAAAGGATTCGTATTGCATCTCAAATAGGCTCTGGTCTTACTGGAGTAATGTATGTATTAGATGAACCTAGCATTGGTCTGCATGAGAGAGATACCATGAAGCTTATTCGCACACTCAACTCACTCAAAGACAAAGGCAACTCTGTGATTGTGGTAGAACACGACAAAGAGACCATAATGGCAGGAGATTATATTGTAGATATAGGTCCTGGGGCTGGTGATTTTGGTGGAGAGATTGTATTTGCAGGAACTGCCAAAAGACTTACTCGTGCCAAAACCCTTACTGCTGAGTATCTCTTTGGCAAAAAGATAATAGAGTACACACACAACAAGCCCCAAACAGAGTGGATAGAGATTAAGAATGTAACACTCAATAATATAATAAACCTTAGCACCAAAATACCTTTGAGAAATTTTGTCTGTATATCAGGGGTAAGTGGGAGTGGCAAGAGTTCACTTATCCTCCAAACACTCCTCCCAACAGCAAAAGAGATTTTGAATAATGCACGAAAAGTTCACAAAGTAGATGGTGTAGAGATAGTGGGCTTAAATCTCTTAGACAAAGTTATCTCCCTAGACCAAAGCCCAATAGGAAGAACCCCTAGGTCTAACCCTGCTACCTATACAGGTGTAATGGACGAGATACGAAAACTCTTTGCCCAAACCAAAGAGGCAGAGCTACGAGGCTACAAGATTGGTCGCTTTAGCTTTAATGTCAAAGGGGGACGCTGTGAAAAGTGTCAAGGAGAGGGACAGATAAAGATAGAGATGCACTTCTTGCCTGATGTTATGGTTAGTTGTGACACTTGTCATGGGTCACGATACAATGCCCAAACCCTAGAGATACTCTACAAAGGCAAAACCATAGCCGATGTATTAAGTATGAGTGTAGCCCAAGCATTAGAGTTTTTTAGAGCAATACCTAACATATATGCCAAACTCAATACCCTAAGCCAAGTAGGATTAGAGTATATCACCCTAGGACAAAATGCCACAACCCTAAGTGGAGGCGAAGCACAAAGAATCAAACTAAGCAAAGAGCTAAGTCGCCGTGACACAGGAAACACCCTCTATATCCTAGATGAGCCTACCACAGGATTACACTTTGCCGATGTAGACCGCCTTACAGGAGTTTTGCACCACTTAGTAGAGCTTGGTAACTCTGTGGTTGTCATAGAACATAACCTAGATATGATAAAAAATGCCGACTACATCATAGATATGGGTCCAGAAGGAGGCAACAAAGGCGGTCTTATCATAGACACAGGCACCCCAGAAGAGTTAGCAAGTAGACACCAAGAAACGGGAAGCTACACAGGCTACTACCTAGAAAAAGAGTTAGCCCAGATGGAAGGATTTAGAAAAGAAGTGAAATAAATAGCTCAAGGAGTTTATTATGCAAAAAGATATTACAAAAAAATTACAAGATATTTTAGAAGCTACAAAAGATAATGAAATCAAATTATACCAAAAGTACCTTCTTAGACTAAAGGAAAAAGTCGATCAAAAACTCTTGAAGAGAAGTGATTTAAATATACTTATAGGCTCTAATAATAAAGATATTATGACTACCAATCACCTCAATCATGCGTATTTTATATCTTCTATTCTTGTTATCAAGAGTGCTATTACCTTTGTAAATACTATTATTTGGGCTTATAAATCATATATGGCAAGAGGTTTTACCCATAGGTATTTTTATTATGAATTACAAGCTTGGCTTGAGAGTATAAAAGAGTTTGATTTAGAGATGCCAAATATCAAAAAACTCTATAGGTTTTTAATTAAAAAACATAATGTTTTTATTTCTCTTTCTATTATAGATGTGGGTGTCGTAGTAGACAAAGAGTTTGAAACTCTATTTAATCAATTTGTTAGAGCTATACTTACTCCTGATATTAATAAAGCCATAAATATTTCAAATACTTATATTAGTAGTCCCAATAAAGTAAGGCTCTTTTGGCAAGGGGTAATCCTTCCTGCATTGTATGAAGTGGGAAGACAGTGGTCTGAGAATATTATTACAGTGGGGCAAGAACACCTAGCAACATCTATTTGTCAAAGAGTTATGGCTGTACATTATCCCAAAATTTTACATAATGTTCATTATAGTTCCAAAAGTGTATTAATCGCTTGTAGTCCCCATGAACTCCATGAAGTAGGTGCTATAATGCTTTCTGATTTTTTAGAGTTAGAGGGTATTAACTCTTTGTTTATAGGTGCAAACTCTTCAAATAAGTCAATTATTAAGAAGATAAAGATTGAATCTCCTATGGCAATTGCTATATCTACTACAATAGTAGGCAATATATTAGAGCTAAAAAAACTTATCCAAGAGATAAGAGAAGATAGAGAGACTGCTGAGATAAAAATAGTTGTAGGTGGTCAATCTTTTTTGAGTGACCCTTCACTCCTTGAAAAATTGGATTATGATTTTTATAGTAATGATATTTCCAAAGTGACAAGTTATTTAAAGTCATTGTCATGATACATTTAAAATCAATTGATTCTAGTTTTTTGGATTTTTGGGTGCAAAAAAGTGAAAATATATTTTTGATTATAGAAAATAGTGGGGAAATAGTAGAGAAAAATCATATATTTAAAGAGTTTGCTACTTTTGATAATCTATTTGATATTGTAACCAAAACGCATCAAACAAAATTTTTACAACTTATAAACAGAACTATCAAAGAGAAATCTCCACAAAATGGTATGATTCATCTTTCTTTAGACTCAACGAATATAGAAGATATACCAAAATCATATAATATATTTACACAGAGTATAGATAATGATAAGATATTGATTATTTTAGAACCTCTTCCTGCATTAAATCATAATGAAGCCAAAGCGTATTTTAGGATGATAAATGACTACTCTAGTATGAGTAGAAGATTACAAAAAACAGAGTTCTTATTGAATAAAAAAAATGATGAATTAACTCACAATATCAAAAAAATTGAGTATTTATCAGATCATGATGCATTAACAACACTTTATAATAGAAGGAAAATATTTATACTTCTTACGCAAGAGATAAATAGAGCAAAAAGACAAAAACTTTTATTATCTATAGTAATGTTTGATATTGATAACTTTAAAATAATAAATGATACTTACGGTCATCAGGCAGGGGATAAAGTATTACAATCTATCTCAAAAGTATTTATCAAACAATCAAGAGATTATGAATCTATAGGAAGATATGGAGGAGAAGAATTTTTGGGAATATTACCAAATACTGATATATCTGGTGCTTTCAAAATGGCTGATAGACTCAGAGTATCTATCAAAAATCATATAATAGATATAGGTGGGAATCAAAAAATAAGTATTCAAATAAGTTTGGGAGTTTCACAACTTGTCCAGAGTGACAGCAGTGAAACTCTTGTCCAAAGAGCAGACTCTGCTTTGTATAAAGCAAAAGAGACAGGAAGAGATAAGGTTGTCAAAGGTATATTTAAGCAACTTTAAAACCCCTCATCTTCTTTAATGCTTAATTAATTTAACTTACTTCCTTTGCTATCATTTCAGCAGCTTTTACGATTGGGTAGGTCGTAGGGGCTGAGGTGAGTAGAGGTTGTGTGGCTACTTGTAGTGAGATAATAGAGTAGATGGTTAGCTCTGACTCTATGGCTAGACCAATAATATTTATCATCTCTCCTGCCTCTTTATCTCCTATGACTTGTCCTCCGATGATTCTGCCACTATGTCTCATTGCAATTAATTTTACTGACTGTTTTGTAGCATCAGGGATAGTAGCTGGGTGTCTATTCATTCCCTCAAAGGTAGCAGAGACATACTCTATATTTTGTCTTTTTGCTTCACTCTCTGTAATACCTGCCGAAGCAAATGCTCTATCGCCTACCATTGTAGAAAATATCGCTATAGTTCCGTTGAAACCTTTCATATATTTAATCTTGTACAATGAAGTCCCTGCTACTCTAGCTTCTGAAGCAGAAGTGGAAGCAAGCATTACTTTGGATGGTTCTCGTGTAATAAAATCTCTTCTTCCAGAACAATCACCTATGGCAAAAATATCTTTGTTTTTGGTTCGCATATACTCATCTACCCATATTCCACCATAACGAGCCAATTTTAACCCTGCTTTTTTGGCAAGAGCTGTATTGGGTTGGTACCCTGTGGCAAGTATTAAGACTTCTCCATTAATAATACTCCCATCATTGAGTTCAATCCCTGTAGCTACACCATCTTTTTGAATAATAGTTTTGGCATACTCTCCTTGCTTCAAAGTTACGCCATGACCTAGAAGTATCTCTTCTGCCTTTTTGGCTAACTCTTTATCAAAGGAGTTTTGCAAGATATATTTACTTCCACTAATAATAGTCACTTCTTTGCCATTACACGCTAACTCATCCGCCATCTCAACACCAATAAATCCACTGCCCACAACAATAATTTTTTTCTTATCTTCTATATACTCTTTAATAGAATCTATTAATATATATAAGAATAATACATTATATAAGTTAATAGAGTGCTACAATAATAATAAATTGTTAACATTTGATTTATAATTATCAGTTATAATTTTTCAAACTTAATTTGAATACATTAAGTTAAAAAATAAAAGGCTAAAAATGAAAAAAACAACAATTATGATGCTAGCATCTGCTACTATGCTCTTTGCAGTTCCAACTGTAGAAACAACGCCACAAGCAGATACAACTACAAATCAGGGAATGGGTAAAGGTATGGCTAAGACCTCTTGCAAACAAGGAAAATGTAAAACAAAGAGAATCAAAAGAAAAAATACAAATTCTCCTTTCCTTATCCAAAAAGGTCTTCCTCATCTTAGCAAAATTGTAATGCAAAATGCCAATGACAAATCATTTGCTCTTACAAGCGAACAAAAAGAGGAATTAAAAAAAGTACAAACAGAGACAAAAAGCTCTATTGCCAAAACTACACCAAAAATTAGACAACTTAGAAGAGAAATCATCAAAGGTAGTACTTCAGGGACATCTGCTATGGAACTTAAATCAAGTGTAGAAAAACTAGCAGTTCTCCAAGCCTATGCTACAATGGTACAGCTTAAATGTATAGAAGAGACCAAAAAGATACTAACCAAAGACCAACTTCTCTATTTGTTAGCCAATAAAAGAAAGTAAAAGTTAGCCTCTCTCCAATGCCTCCCAAACACGCAAAGCTTGGGTGTGTTCGATTACATCATGGCACCGTACAATAGAGGCTCCATTAGCTATTGCTTTTAGGTGGATAGCAAGGGTTCCTGCTAATCTATCTTCTACAAGGCTAGGAGTTATCTGGTCTATCATCGATTTTCTACTTGCTCCAATAAGCAGTGGGCAAGAGAATTTTTGGAAGTGTTGCATGTTTTTGATAAGTGTAAGATTATGCTCT
The DNA here is from genome assembly GCA_016744805.1 of Sulfurovaceae bacterium. Taxonomy (GTDB): domain Bacteria; phylum Campylobacterota; class Campylobacteria; order Campylobacterales; family Sulfurovaceae; genus SZUA-451. The sequence continues at coordinate 32,048 of JADGDQ010000014.1, read as the reverse complement.
AGGGTTTTACCAAAGCCTATCCCTACATCAAGGATAATGTTGTCTTTTGAGACTCCTAAGGCTTCACACTCTTGAATCCGCTTGGCAAAAAACTCACTTATTTCTACCATTACATCTTCATAGTGTGGTGCATTTTGCATAGTTTGTGGGGTGCCTTGCATGTGCATAATACAGAGCTTGGCACTGTATTTTACAGCTAACTCTATAACTCTTTTGTCACGCCCACCTGTAATATCATTAATCAGACTAAACCCCCGTTGCAAGGCATACTCTATCACTTTTGGCTCATAACTATCAATACTAAAGGTTACCTTTTCAAAGAGCTTTTGGGTTTTGATAGCATCACAAATATCTTGGATTCTTAAAAGCTCCTCATCCACAGCCACACTACTTGCCATAGGACGGCTTGACACAGCTCCAATATCAATAATATCTGCACCCTCAGCTATCATAGTTTTTATCTTCTCTATAGCATGAGATGCCATAAAGTGGCTTCCTTTGTAGAAGCTATCTTCATTGGCATTAATAATACCCATAATTTGAGGAGCAAAAGATTTGGATTTAATAAAACTTTGTAGCTCTTTGGCTAGAGTTTTTAGACCAAAGGGTTGGGCTAGTTCTTTGCGTGAGAGTATCTCTATATGTTTTTTTGTCCCAATCAAAATACAGTCATAATGGCTCTTGGCACAGGTAATAACCCCTGCTGGAACCGCCAAATCTGCACCAATACTCAAAGCATCTTGTTTAAGAATATTGGCTGCTGCTGTGGGGAGTGCTTGGATATAAAAGCTAAAGAGTTCCATTTTTTTGGACATAATAGAGACCCCTCCACTCTCTACACCCAAACGCTTTAAAAGCTCTTTGTTGTTGGCTACTGCTCCTAATTGATAGATTTGCATCTCTATAAAAACTCTACTTGCCAAGGAAGCCCTTGTTGATTGAGTTCTTCCATAAATGGGTCAGGGTCAAACTCTTCTATATTAAAGACCCCTTGCCCTTGCCATCTGCCCTCTAGCATAAGCTTAGCTCCTATCATCGCAGGGACTCCTGTGGTGTAGCTTACGGCTTGGCTCATGACCTCATCATAACACTTTTGATGGTCGCTTACTTGATAGATATAGACTGTTTTCTCTTTACCATCTTTGATACCTTTGGCATAGATACCAATATTTGTTTTGCCTACAGTTCTCTCTCCAAGACTTGCAGGGTCAGGTAAGAGTGTAGCCAAAAACTCCATAGGGACTATCTTCATTCCCTTATGCTCTACCTCTTTGATGCCTAGCATTCCTACATTTTCCAAACACTTTAGATGTGTAAGATAGCTCTGCCCAAAGGTCATAAAAAATCGAATCCTCTTAAGCCCTTTGATATGCTTGACCAGACTCTCCATCTCTTCATGGTAGAGCAGGTAGCTATCTTTTTTGCCAATTTGTGGATAATCCCACACCTGCATAATCTCCATAGGCTCTGTCTCTATCCATTTTCCCTCTTGCCAGTATCTCCCTTTGGCACTCACCTCTCTCAGATTTATCTCTGGGTTAAAGTTTGTAGCAAAAGGGTATCCGTGGTCACCACCATTACAATCTAAAATATCTATGGTATGAATCTCATCAAAGTAGTGTTTCTGAGCATACGCACAAAAGAGATTGGTCACCCCAGGGTCAAAACCACTCCCCAAAAGCCCCATAACTCCTGCTTCTTTAAAAGCATCATCTTTTGCCCACTGCTCTTTGTACTCAAACTTTGCCGTGTCAGGGTGTTCATAGTTTGCTGTATCCAAATAGTCTACACCTGTTGCAATACACGCTTCCATAATGGTCAAATCTTGATATGGTAGTGCTACATTAATAACAATATCTGCGTTACACTTCTCTATTAGTTTTATTAACTCATCGACCCTATCTGCATCCACAGTAGCCGTAGCAATAGTAACTCCTGTGCGTTGCTTAATATTAGAAGCAATCACTTCACACTTACTCACAGTACGACTAGCCAAAGTAATAGCCCCAAATGTTGCCTCATTCATAGCACACTTAAAAGCAACCACATTACCAACACCACCAGCACCGATAATCAAAGTTTTTTTAGACATAAAGACTCCTTAAATTAGAGCCGTATTCTAGCATATTTTTAGAACATGTTATAATTAAATAAAAAGGAATCAAAAAATGACTCACACAGATGATTTAGAGATGCGTGTATATACCTCTAGGCTTTTAGGAAATGACCAAAGTTTAGTATTACATGGTGGAGGGAATACCTCTGTTAAAATAGAGAATACTCTTTATGTCAAAGGGAGTGGATGGGATTTGGGGTCTATAGAAAAAGAGGGATTTTCTCCTGCTAATAATGATGCTCTGCTTGCACTGCTAGAGTATGATACATTGAGTGATAGTGATATGGTAAAGTATCAAAGAGAAGCACTTACAGACCAAACTGCACCAAACCCATCTGTAGAAGCCATACTCCATGCACTTATTCCGTATAAGTTTGTTGATCATACACATGCAGATGCTATTGTGACTTTGTCTAATAATATCAATGGTGAGGCTCTTATAGAAGAGTTATTTGGTGAAAAATATCTTATTGTGCCGTATGTAATGCCTGGGTTTATTTTGGCAAAAGTTATACATACAATGACGCAAAATATTAATTGGGATAACTTAGAAGGGATTATTTTGCATAACCATGGGGTATTTACCTTTGATAATGATGCCAAAAAAAGTTATGACAAAATGATAGCCACAGTAGAAATGGCTCAAAAATATCTCTATGCAAAGAGTAAAAAAGTAGATGCTATTATAGAGCGTACATCTACAACTACTAATTTTAATACTAATACTCTTGAAAAGTTATTAAGTGAAGCTAAAGAGAGTGAAGTGTACTTGCAAGTTAATCAAGGAGCTTTAGCACACTATTTTGCCACTCAAGAAGATAAAAGCTTCTATAAAAAAGGTGTTTTAACTCCTGAGCATATTATCCGTACCAAACGATTTCCTGCACTATTAGAAGAGAATTTACTAGAAGGAATAGAGAAATTTAGCCAAGAGTACAAAGAGTATTTTGCAAAATATAAGAGTTCTGAAATAATGCTCAATCCTGCTCCAAATTGGGCTGTATTGCGTGGATATGGAATTGTGGCTATTGGCAAAAACCAAAAAGAGGCTCAAATTATAGAAGATATAGTTATGCATACTATCGAAGCTATACTAAGAGCCGAAGAGCTAGGAGGCTATAAAAGTATTAATGAAGCTGATAGCTTTGCTATGGAGTATTGGGAACTAGAGCAAAATAAGCTAAAAGCAAAAAGATAAAAGCCTTTTATGGTACTAAATATCCAAATTTAATTAATATATCTTTAGCTTGTTTGCTAAACATAAAATTATAAAAAGCCTGTACTTCCTTGGAAGAGTCCGCATTTTTGAGTATAACAATACCTTGATTAATGGGTGTATAAAGTGTAGGGTCTACATCTACATAGTTTATATTCTTTTTAAAATGACTCATTTGAGGACTATACAAAGATGATTTTGCAATAAATCCAATATCTGTAGCTGTTATGGTATAAGAGACTGTTTGAGATATAGACTCAGCATAAACAAATTTTTTTGCTATACTCTCATAAATACCTGCATTTTTGATAGCTTCAATAGTTGCAGTACCATAAGGTGCTGTTTTTGGGTTTGCTATAGCTATTTTATCTATACTTGGACTTTGTAAAAGTTGCAGACCTTGGCTAAAATTTTGCTCTCTAACACTCAAATATGCCAAAGCTCCCTGAGCATATACTCTAGGAGCAGTAGTTGCTAGTCCATCATCATAGAGTGCTTGGGGATACATCATGTTTGCAGACATAAAAAGCTCATAAGGAGCTCCGTTTTTTATCTGTGCAGTAAGCTTACCACTCCCACTTAATATCACTTTAACTTTGATATGAGGATAGAGCCTAGAAAACTCTTTTTTAAGCGTATTCATAGCATAGCTTACATTAGAGGCAACGGCTATAGTTATATCTTTTGCACTTAAGTAATTTAGCAATATAACTGCTATCAAAAATACTTTTTTAATCATTATTGATCCAATTTTTTATTTAAAAACTTACAATCTCTCTGTGACGATTATCAAATGAAATAACTTCTCTATATCCCACCTCTTTTGCCATAGCCAAAGCACTCTCATACCCAAAACCTACCTGCTCTACAGAGTGTGCATCTGAACCAAAAGTAATAGGAATATCAAGTGCGTAAGCCTCTTGAAGCAGTGGCAATGAGGGATAAAGCTCTTTGACTGGTTTGCGGAGTCCTGCAACATTAATCTCTAAGACCATATTAGATTCTTTTATAGCTTTGAGTGCATTTTTAGCAAGAAGTCTTATATCTTTTTTAGGCATAAACTTAAATACTTTAATAAGGTCAAAATGCCCTACAATATCAAAATAATTACTTTTTGCCATAGATGCTATAGCATCAAAATAGGCTTGCCATATTTGGTCTATATCACGATTTTCATACTCACCTATAAACTCAGGATTATCAAAGCCCCATTTATCAATAAAATGTACAGAGCCTATAAGATAATCTACCTTTGCGTCAAGAACTCTTGTATCCATATATCCCTTAAGATAATCTACTTCATAACCTAAAAGAATTTTAATCTCTTTTTGATATCTCTCTTTTGCTTGGAGTACATCATTTGTATATACATCCATCTGTTCAAAACTCAAACGGTATTTAGAATCAAAATTCATAGGTGCATGTTCGCTAAAACCATAAATATCTATCCCTAGGCTTATAGCTCTTTGAATATATTCATCTATTGTACCTGTGGCGTGGTTACATCTATGGGTATGATTATGCAAATCTACTCTCATTTTATTCCTTAAAATATTGAGGATTGTTAATTTCTCTTTGGGTCTGATTGATATGATTTTGAGCATCTTCTTTTGTCACAAAATCCCCACCAAAGCTACTATTAACTCTCTGAAGCAAAGCTACTATATTTGCTAGCTCTTCTTCTGTTTGTGGAACTGTGGTGATATTGTGTTCTATAAGTGTAGCTGTTGTTTGGGGTATAATAGTAATCCCATTGTCTACACTATTATCATTGTCAAGAGATTGCAAAAATTGAGCCACTTCTATAACATCTTCTAATACCATCTCATTTTGTGTTATACCACCCTCTTCTCTTAGCAAAATATTACCTAACCAAAAAGAACACCCTTGACCCACTTCGTAAGTAAAAGCACCCTCTTTATTGGTAGTAGTTACTGTTGACCGACACTTTGCAGTAACCCCTTCTACCGCAGAATCTACATAAAAAGCTTCTGCTCTAGGAGTGATAGTTATATTATTTTCATCATAAGAGAGAGAACTTCCACAGCCAAATAATAGCAAACTTAAAGTCGTTATGCTAGTAAAAGAGAGTATATTTTTTTTCATTAAAGTTTTCCTTTTAAGCTTTTAATACGAGTATTTGCTTTTTTGATAGTCTCTATTTTTATATCTCCTGACTTAACTAAGCTTATCATAATATTAACAAGCTTCTTTGTTGATACCACGCTTTTGGGGTCTAACTGATTACCAAAGAGCAAAATATCATTGCCTGCATTAACTGCCAACTTTATTCTCTGCTTGAGTGTATATCTTTGGCTAATTGCACCCATTTGTAAATCATCTGTAATCACAACACCCCCAAATCCAAGCTCTTTTCTAAGTTTGCCATTAACAGTTTTTGAAGAGAGTGTAGCAGGATAGTTTTTGTCAATATTTTTATTCATAACATGTGCAACCATAACACTATCTATATCTCTTTTTTTGCTCAAAATACGATAAGGATCTAGCTCACTATTTTTCCATTGGTTTGTTACATCCACAAAGCCTTTATGCGTATCACCCGTAGAAGAGCCATGTCCGGGGAAGTGTTTGAGTGAGGTGAGTATACCATTACGGTGCATACTCTTTATAAATATAGTAGAGTAGTGTGCAACACCTTTAGGATTAGAGCCATACGAACGACCTAGTCCATAGATAACATGATTTTTTTTATTTATAGCCAAGTCTACAACAGGAGCTAAATTATAGTTAATACCAACACTTTGAAGCTCAGCACCCATTTGATTATAAATTTTTTCTAGTTTTTTCTGAGGTATTTTGGGAGTATCTGATGCTTTTGGAAATTTTCCATAAAATCCATATTTGCTTTTGAGCCTCTGAACGCGTCCCCCCTCTTGATCTACTGCAATCAATAGCTTTCCATTATTACTACAAGCTTGAAGCTCTTTGCTAAGCTGTGCTAGTTGCTTTTTATTGGCAATATTTTTTGCTTTCTTTCTATTTACAGGATTAAAATCAAATAAAATAACCCCTGAAATATTATATTTTTTTATATCTTTACATATTTGACTTTGTGGTTTGGCTGTCGTACCATAAAATCCAACCATAAACATATTTCCAATTTTTTGTTCTAAGGAAGAGGAGGAAGAAGAGAAAAGAGATGAAGTGAAAAAGAGTATAGTAAAAGTTCCAAGAAGGAGTAATCGTGACATTTGTACCTGCTTTTTATATAAAATATCCATTCATTATACAGATAATCAGATAAAATTTGTGTATAATTAGTCTCAAAATTAAAAAAAGGTAGATTCTATGAAAAAAATTGCTCTTATAATGCTCTTTGTTTCACTGTTTTCAGTAGCAAATGGGGCTGATGATAAAATGATTGTCACAACGACTAATGGAAAAACACTTACTATAATTGGTACAGAAGCAGGATTAAATGTAGAAGAACATAAAGGAAAAATAATCTTTTTAGAGTTTTTTGGTCACCGTTGTCCTCCATGTATCAGATCAATTCCTCACTACAAAAGATTACAAGCAAAATATAAAGATAAGCTAGCGATCATAGCTATAGAAGTACAAGGATTAGGTGATGATGAACTCAAAGAGTTTGTTAAAACAAAAGGAATTAATTATCCTACTGTATCTCATGAAAAAGCAGGGAACTTAGTGCCATATATTGCAAGAAGAGCTCAATGGGAAGGTGCTATTCCATTTTTGGTTGTACTAGATCAAGAAGGTGGAGTACAGCTAGTCCAAGCAGGAATGCTTCCTGAGACTAGCCTTGAAAACCTAATAGAAAAATTATCTAAATAACTTTTAAAATGGGCATTCTACGAATGCCCATCACCTCTTGATAACTTCTCTATCAATCGTAACATCATTCTAACACCAGCTCCAGATGCTCCACTAGGATTCTCACCCCAAGCATGCTCTACAAATGCAGGTCCCGCTATATCTATATGCGCCCAACAGTTTTTGTGATCTTCATCTATAAATTCAGATAAAAACATTCCAGCAGTTACTGCTCCACCATATCTAGTATTAGAGATATTAGAAAGATCAGCGATATCACTTTTGAGTGTTTTTCCTAAATAACGGTTAAAGTCTAGTTTAGTAGCCATCTCTCCAGATATTTTATTTGATGCATTCAAAACCATATCTACAGGCATTTTACTATTACCCATAACTCCTGAAGTATAATGACCCACACCCACAACACAAGCACCAGTAAGCGTAGCCATATCAAAAATATAATCAGCTTTTACCTCTTGTTGAGCGTAACAGAGTACATCAGCTAATACCAATCTTCCCTCTGCATCAGTATTACGAACTTCTATAGTTTTACCATTTTTTGCTACCAAAACATCATCAGGCTTATAGGCATCTCCACCTATCATATTTTCTACTGCACCTACAAAACCATGCACCTCTATTGGTATATTCATCTGTGCAATAGCCTTCATAATACCCATAACAGCTGCACCACCACTCTTGTCAGCTTTCATAGTTACCATATAGTCAGCTGGTTTCAGGCTTAATCCACCACTATCATAAGTAAGCCCTTTTCCTACAATAGAAACAATAGCTTTTGGGTTTTCTGGTTTATGAGAGAGATGAATTACTCTAGGAGCATGACGACTAGCCCTTGCTACTGCTAAGAGTGTATTCATTTTTTCTTTTTTAAGCTCTTTTACTCCTAGAATATTACACTCTAAAGTACTTTTTTTAGCCATTTTCTTTGCCATTTTTGCAAGAGTTTCAGGATAACAATCATCAGGAGGAGTATTTACAATAGTACGAGTATAATTCGTAGCTTCTGCACTAATTTTTGCATTAACTACTGCTCTTTTACAACTCTCTAGGTCAAGTTCAAAGTTATGATACTCTTCTAAAGAGATAGTAATATTTTTTAACTCTTTAGTATTTTTTTTGCTCTTGTATGTATCAAAACTATAATTTCCTAATACAATACCCTCAACCATACCACGCAACACAGCCGTACATTTAGGATGACTCATATAAGTACCAATCTTGGCACTTTGAAAGCCTTTTCCTTTAAATTCACGCAAAGCTACAGCTATAGCACTTCTTACATCTGTACTTTTTATACTTTCAGAACCAACATAGAGTCTATTTTTGTTAGCCAAAAGATAACTCTCTTCATGATTAGCACTAAAACCACTCTTTTTTAATACCTTTGCATCTTGTACAAATGTATGTTCAAAATCTTTTTTGATAATAAGAATAATCTCTAAATCAGATTTAATATTACTAATTTTATCAGTTGTTACTTTAAAATTCATTATTTTCCTTTTATATATTTTGTTTCATTTTTATTATAGCACACTATTTTCTAAAATATATCTATCTTTAGCTTTATACTCTTTTATTATAAGAATGAATGAATATTCATTATTGTTTAAGGTGAATTTATTTAGAATACCTAATATATATTCAATCCAAAAAGGAGACTATGATGAATATTACTAAAACAGACACAACTTACGATACTCTACATAAAGAGTTTAAAGAGAGAATTGATAAGTTAAAAAAATTACCACAAATGGACAGAAAACACTCTATTGAGGAAATCATTGAAGAGAATGGTTTTTCAAGAAGAGATTTTATGAAGTGGGCAGGAGCAATTACTGCTATGTTATCTCTGCCTTCAACCTTTACTCCACTGATGGCAGAAGCAGTAAAAGTAGCTGATAGACTTCCTATTATATGGCTACACATGGCAGAGTGTACAGGCTGTACAGAGTCTCTTCTTCGTTCTGCAAATCCATCTATAGATAGTCTTATATTCAATCATGTCTCATTAGAGTATCAAGAGACACTTATGACAGCTTCAGGTTGGCAAGCAGAAGAGAATCTTGAAAATGCCATAGAAAAATACAAAGGTCGTTATATATTAATGGTAGAGGGTGGTATTCCTAGTGCTGATACAGAACACTATCTTACTATTGGTGGACATGGACACACAGGAAAAGAGTCTGCGCATCATGCCTCAGAACACGCTGCGGCTATTTTTGCTATTGGTACTTGTTCTGCATTTGGTGGAGTCCAAGCAGCTGCACCAAACCCATCTAACGCAGTAGCACTTAGTGAAATTACATCAAAACCAGTTATTAATGTCCCGGGGTGTCCTCCTAGTGAAAAAAATATTGTAGGCACACTTATGCACTATCTTCTCTATGGCACACTTCCTGCTTTGGATGTTTATAATAGACCAAAATGGGCATATAGACTTAGAATACATGATTTATGCGAAAGAAGAGGTCACTTTGATGCTGGTGAGTTTGTTGAGCAGTTTGGTGATGAGGGAGCAAAAGATGGTTTTTGTCTCTACAAAGTAGGCTGTAAAGGTCCTTATACCTTTAATAACTGTTCAAAACAAAAATTTAATCAAGGAACTTCTTGGCCTGTTCAGGCTGGATTTGGTTGTATTGGTTGTTCTGAACCTAATTTTTGGGATACTATGGGTACAGTCAATGAACCTCTTTCAAACAAACTCTATCATACAACATTTGGTGGGCTTGGAGCTGATGCAACAGCTGATAGAATAGGATTGAGCCTTTTGACTGCAACAGCAGTAGGTATTGCAGCACATGCAGCTATTTCGGCATACAAAAACCCAAAAGAGTAAAGGAGAATAAAAAATGAATGATACGAATCAAACAGTAGAAGAAGTTGAAGAAAAAGTTGAAGAACAACCTCAACCAAAATCACCATCAGGTCCAAAACGAGTTGTTGTTGATCCTATTACAAGAATTGAGGGTCACTTAAGAGCAGAGGTAATCGTGGGTGATGATGGTGTAGTACAAGATGCTTTTGTATCATCTACATTATGGAGAGGTTTAGAGGTAATTGCAAAAGGCAGAGACCCTAGAAATGTCCCTTTGATTATGCAAAGAATTTGTGGAGTTTGTACCTATTCTCACTATCTCAAAAGTACAATGGCTATGGAAAATGCCCTAGGTATCAAAATTCCATATAATGCAGAATTAGTAAGAACACTTATGGATGCAGCACTCTTTTTACATGACCATGTTGTGCATTTTTATCACCTCCATGGAGTAGATTGGGTAGATATAGTCTCTGCTCTTGATGCTGATTTGGAAAAAGCAAGTAAATTAGCCTTTAAATATAGTGATAATCCTATTGGTACAGGTGTAAATGAACTCAAAAAAGTCAAAGAGACAGTAGCTAAGTTTGCTACACATCCTCAGGGACTTGGACCATTTGCTAATGCCTATTGGGGTCATGGTACATATAAGCTTACTCCAGAACAAAATCTTATTGCACTCTCTCACTATCTCAAAGCTTTAGAGATGCAGAGATTAGTAGCACAGATGCAAGCAATATTTGGTGGGAAAAACCCGCATCCTCAAAGCTTGGTTATTGGTGGTGTTACTTGTGTTATGGATATGCTAGACCCTGCTAGAATGGCAGAATATATGGTAAAGTTTAAAAAGATTGCAGATTTTGTTAATAATGCCTACTATGCAGATATTGCTATGGCTGCAGAGATGTACAAGGGTGAAGCATCTGTTATGAAACCGATGGGTGTCAAAAATTTTATGGCATTTGAGAGTATGAAAGTCGGGAAAAATGATTATCTTTTTGATAGTGGTATTATTATGGATGGTGATATTTCAAAAGTTTTGGATATTGATATAAGTAAAATTACCGAAGATGCAACTCACTCTTGGTACAAAAATGATAAAGCACTACATCCTTATGATGGTGAAACAGATGGGAATTATACTGGATTTGTTGATGGTAAGAGTGTAGGGTCTGATGGCAAGATGATTGATACCAAAAATATTGACCCAGAAGGAAAATATAGCTGGATTAAATCTCCTAGATATGATGGAAAATCTATGGAAGTTGGACCATTGGCAGGTATTTTAGTAAGTTATGTAAAAGGTAATAAAAGAGTTGTCAAAATTGTAAATGAGTTCTTGGAAAAAACAGGTGTTCCTACAGAGGCACTCTTCTCTACATTAGGAAGAACAGCTGCAAGAATGCTTCAAGCAAAACTTATTGCAGACCATGGATTAACGGCATTTGATAACTTAATAGAGAATCTAAAAGTAGATCAAGAGACTTGTGCTACTTATACTATTGATAAAGACAAAGAGTACAAAGGTGTAGGTATTGGTGATGTACCTAGAGGAATGCTCTCTCACTGGGTTAGAATAAAAAATGGTGTGGTAGAGAATTATCAAGCAGTTGTTCCATCAACTTGGAATGCAGGTCCTATGGATGCAACAGGGCAAAAAGGTCCTTATGAAGCAGACTTAGTAGGACTTAAGATAAAAGATATTACTCAACCTTTAGAGATTATTAGAATTATTCACTCTTATGACCCTTGTATTGCCTGTGCTGTGCATGTGATGGATACTAAAGGTAATAAGCTTAGTGAATATAAAGTTGATCCACTCTATGGTGGAGTATGTAGCGTTTAGGAGGCTAAAATGAAAGAAAATCATAAAGATGCTTCTGCTATGGAGGCACAAAAACAAGAGTGTGATATAACGCAAGAGATGGAGTTCGCTCCTTCTTATAGATGGCAACACTGGATAAGAGCTTTATCTATTGTAATTTTAATAATCACAGGATTTTATATTGCTGAACCAATTATAACACCTATAGCAAGTTCACAACCTGATAATTTTATGTATGCTCTTTTTAGAAGTTGGCATATTATTTTTGGATTTGTATTGACTTGGGTAGTTTTATATAAAAGTTATCTATTTTTATTTGGTAAAAAAAATAAGATGGAGAGAAAAGCAATTAAAGATATATTTAATATAAAAGTTTGGTTCCAACAGATAGGATACTATCTATTGATTTCAAAACATCCCAAACTAAAAGGTGTCTATAACCCACTACAGTTTATGGCATATTTTGCATTTTATCTTATGATATTTCTACTAATTATTACAGGTTTTGTACTCTATGTACATGTCTATCATAATGGACTAGGTGCATTTATGTATGAGCCAATGAGAGCTGTAGAAGCGATGATGGGTGGACTAGCAATGGTTAGAGAGATTCATCATATTGCTATGTGGGGTGTTATACTATTTATGTTAGGTCATATTTATATGGCTATTTATAATGCAGTCTTTGTGAAAGAGGGTGCAATGGATGCTATCTTTAGTGGTATAAAGTGGCATAAAAAACACTAAGCCAAAAGTCAAATTAAGGAAGTTATTTGAAAATTTTACTATTAGGTATTGGTAATATTATCTTTGGTGATGAGGGCATAGGTCCTCATCTAGCAAACTTTATTGAACAAAAATATGAATTTAGTTCGCAAGAGCATACTATAGAGATAGTAGATGGTGGGACACTTGCACAAAGACTTATACCTATTATTGTAGAGTATGATGAGGTAATACTTATTGATTGTGTTAATGTAGATGATGGAAATATCGGTGATGTTTATAGTTTTGATTTCAATAAAGTACCTGATTTTATTACATGGAATGGGTCTGCTCATGAAGTAGAGATGCTTCAGACACTTCAGATGATAGAGATGATGGGTGATTTACCTCCTATTAAGATAGTTGGTGTTATTCCCTTTGTTATTGGAGAAAATAGTACTTTTGAACTTACTGATGAGGTGACTAAAGCTAGTATCACAATGGAACAAGTTATTATTGATTATATAAAATCTTTTGATATAGATATTTCTATCAAAAATAGTAATATTACACTATCAGAAGTTTGTGCAAACACATATCTCAAAGGTACGCATTATGATACTTGAATTTAATCTTGATTACCGTTGTAACTCTTTGGTTTATGAAAAAATATTTTTAGAACAACTCAAAGAGGCAAACCTTAATGGGAATATAAGTAAAAATCATTTTAATCTTAAACTCTTTGTAGAAGCCCAAACCCCACAAGAGTTAGAAGATTTTGCAACTACCCTAGCACAAAACCTACCTCACTCTATATTTCTCTATGATAGCCAAGTCTCAGTAGTAGAATCAATGCCAAAAGAGAGTTATACTCTGCCAAAAGATAATTATCTCCCCTCTCCTCCTTGCCCAAAATGTCTGCCAAAAATAAAAGAGAGTTATAATATATTTACCCATTGTGATATATGTGGTTATGGGATTGATGGTATAGAGAGAAGCTATCAAGATGAATTTGAAACTCTTGCCAAAAGCATTCAAGAGGGGCAAACAGTAGGTATAACTACTATGTATGGTAATTACTCTGTTGGAGTATTATCAAAGCAGTGTAATAATATAAACTTTGATATAGTAGCTTATGATATAGCAACAATAGAAAAATACAGTGCCAATATAGAGCCTTATGAAATAAAAGCTCTTGCCTCTATTGAAAAACCTAGTATTAAATTCAAAAAAAACATCAAATTTATTATGGATTTTGAAGATATTGAGGCTGATTTAATTCGCTTTAGAGTTCCTGATGATGCTGTTTTGGTACTTTTGATGCAAGAGTTACATAAAATTGGTATTGATGCTATATTTATAAGCAAAGATACCATAGAGACTCATCAAAAATTTGCTCTGTTTGATATAAAAGAGGAGTTAGAACCCATTGAAGTAGTCACAGCCCCAAATAATGTTTTGATTGTAAAAGGTAATAGAGGTCTCGCACCCATCACAATAAACACAAAAGAGAAAAATCCAATATTACATGCTTTTGATTTAGTAGAACAAGAACATAATCTTAAAGCAAACTATGAAAATATAGCAGGGGTTAATCTTGCAAAAGAGTACTCTAATAATATTGTAGTCTATGGAGAAAAATATGGTCTGATAGAGTATCTCTCTTTTGATTTTGAGTTCCAATCTATAGCAGATATTTTTGAACAAATCAAAGCAAGTGATACAGAGGCTCAAAAATTATTAGAAAATTATCAAAATAAATTCCCCAAACATTATGATAAAATTTCCACTATATCTTTTGATACTAGCTATTTTAATCTCTATAAATTATGGGGAGTTATTGCTATAATATTAGATATTACACCATCATCTAATCCTATAGAGGGTGCAAAAGCATTAGAACAAAATGCTCTATCATTCTTGGGAGAAAAGGGTCCAAGAATAGATTATAAGCTAGTAAATAGAGAAGGGAAAGTTTACTTCAATCCATTAATGACCATTAGAACTGCGATGAGCTTTAGATTAGCAGGAGTAGATGAGTCCTCTCTTTGTTATGGTGTAATTGAGAGCTTTTTAGAATTTCTAGCCAATGAACTTGATGAGCTAAAACAAAATATGGGCGTAAGTGCTATTATAGCAACAGGTTCATTACTAGCAAATAAAAAGATATTTTCCAAAATGAGTCAAGAAGTTTCTGTAAATCATAATATCTATTTTAATAATGAAATTGCTATTATAAAATAATTTTACCCTATGTTAGTTACTTGCTAACTCTTCTTCTAGTTCTAATACTTCTAAATATCGTTCGCTTATTTGGTCGTATTGGATTTGAATTTTTTCTAGTTCGTCAGTTAAATTTGTTAAGCCTCTCTCTTCATAACATGCAGGATTATAGAGACAAGCCGTAATTTCATCTATTTTTATCTCTAAGGTTTCTATTTGTAGAGGAAGTTCTTCTAGGTCTTTTTGTTCTTTATAACTTAACTTTTTGTTTTGTTTAACCCTTTGTTTCTCTTTTGGTTTACTACTTTTAAACTCTATTTCAAGCTTTGTTAGGTCGTTTAACTCTTTTTCTATACTTAAATACTCTGTATATGATTGATAAGACTCTTCTACTACTCCATTCCCTTTAAATATAAATAGTTTTGATGCAATTTTATCTATAAAATATCGGTCATGGGATACAAAAATAATAGCTCCTGCAAAGCTAATAAGTTTCTCTTCTAGAATATTGATTGTTTGTATATCAAGGTCATTTGTAGGTTCATCCAAGATAAGACAGTCTACTTTTTTACTTAGAAGAAGTGCTAAGGCCACACGATTTTTTTCTCCGCCACTTAGAAAACCTATTTTTTTATCCAAAAACTCTTGGGGAAAAAGAAAACTTTTGAGGTATCCATAGACATGCATATTTTTGCCTTGAACATCAATAATATCACCACCATCAGGACAGAATGTTTCTATAAGGGTTTTTTCATCATCTAACATTTCACGATGCTGATCAAAATAACCTATTTTGACATCACCTCTTTTGATAATACCATTATTAGGTTCTAGTCTCCCTAGCATTAGTTTAAGCATTGTTGACTTGCCTGAACCATTGTAACCTACAATTGCTATTTTATCTTTTTGGAGTATTCTAGTTGCAAAGTTTTTAATAAGATTTTTATCTACAATAGTATAATCAACATTTTCCAAATCAAAAAGGAGCTTTTTTCTAGAGACTCCCTCTTCGCGGTTAAAATGCTTTTTTTCTCTCTCTAACTCTATCATCATCTTATGGATAAGTGTTGGGTTATGTTTGGCTTCATCACGCAGTTGAAAGACTCTCTTTTTGCGTCCTTGGTTTCTTTTTTCTCTAGCTCTTACACCTTTGGCAAGCCATGCCTCTTCTTGTTTGAGCATTCTTAAAAGATTTTCATGCTCTTTTTTCATAGAGTGCATGCGTGCCTCTTTTTGTTCAAGATAGTTTCTGTATCCACCAGTATAACTTATAAGCTTTTGGTTATCCACTTCTACTACACGCGTAGCAATTGTATCAATAAAATGCCTATCATGTGATATAAAAAGGAGTGTGAATTTTTCTTTGAGAAGCATCTCTTCAAGGAACTCTACCATATAAACATCAAGGTGGTTTGTTGGCTCATCAAGCAAAAGTATATCAGGTTTTTTGAGTATGAGTGATGCCAAAGCAACACGCCGTTGTTCTCCTCCAGAAAGTGTAGTAACGGCTCTATTTTCATACTCTTTGAGTTTAAACTCTTGCAGAACTCTCTCTACCTTATCATCAAGATTCCAAGCATTATGATGATCTAAATAAGCAGTAGCTCGTTCTAGTTTTTTTTGGATTTTTTTATCATCAAAGTTACTAGCTAATTGTTGAGTGAGTTCTTCATAAACTCTTTTTGCCTCTTGAAGCTGTTTGAGTTCATTTTCTATGGCTTGACGCACATTAAGATGTTCTTGAAAATGAGGCTGTTGTGCTAGCATTTCTATTTGTATAGCTTGATTGATAACTCTTTTACCCTCTGTGGGCTGTTCATCACCTATTATGATTTTCATAAGTGTTGATTTTCCACAACCATTTTTACCTACAATAGTAATCCGTTCTCCCTCTGCAAGGTGAAAGTCTACATCATCAAGAAGAAGCTTAATGTCATACTGTTTTTTGATATTAAAAAGATCTACAAGAGCCAATGGGTATCCTTCTGTCATATTGAAAAGCCATTGTACCATAATATATTTCAACTCCAATCAAATATACTTAGCAACACCTTTAAGCATTATCGCGTTAGAATACGACACTTTATAGTTATGAGTACAAACCAATTAAATCCAAATGAGAAAAAATGATAAATAACTTCAAAAAATTATGGCTTTTTGCTCTGACCGCTCTTATGATTAATAGTGGATGTACTCCATTAGGTCCCAATTTTGAAGGTTTTACCAAACCTCCTATTCCTGATAAATGGAAAAATGAAGGAGTCAAAAATGAAAAAGAGATTGCTAAATGGTGGAAAACTTTTGATGATCCTACGCTAGATACACTTATCAAAAAAGCATATTCCCAAAATTTAGATCTTAAAAGTGCAGGCTTGCGTATTATTCAGTCACGAGCTATTTTAGGTATAAATGAGGGGTATCAGTTTCCTCAAAAACAGACACTCTCAGGAAGTAGTGCTTCTGTGCGAAGCCAAGATAATAGTTTTGCTACAGTATCTACTAATTTTGATATAGGTTGGGAGCTAGATTTTTGGGGGAAATATGCTAGAAATATTGAATCTTCCCAAGCAAATCTTTATCTAAGTATTGCTTCATATAATGACATTATGGTTTCTGTTATCGCAGAAGTTGCACGAAACTATATTAATTATCGTACAGCCCAAGAACGAATTGCCTATGCCAAGCGAAATATTACTATTCAAGAGAGGGTAACAGAGTTAACTAAAGTACAATTTAATGCAGGAAATGTCTCTGAACTAGATATGCAACAGTCTCGTTCACAGCTTTATAATACTCGCGCCCTACTCCCCTCTGTCGAGTTAGTAAAAGTCAAAGCCAAAAATGCTATAGCTCTACTTCTTGGTATAAATAGCATAGATTTAGACTCTATACTTAGTATAAAAAATAGTAAATCTTTGGATAAACTCAGTAAATATATAGGTCAGAGCCGAAGAGATGTACTTCAGATTAAACAAAGCAATAGTGATATACTCAATATTAGCATTATTCCTACTGCCAAGTTTAACCCTAACTATCGGATAGATGCCAATCTTATTACAAGAAGACCTGATATAAAAGTGGCAGAGTATACAGTTCGCTCTAATAATGCACTTATTGGAGCAAGTATTGCAGAACTCTATCCTAGTTTTTCTCTCTTTGGAAATATTGGATATAACACAAATAACAGTACAGGTTCTTGGACTCCTAGTTCACAAGCCATAGGTGTCAGTGTAGGGCCTGCTTTTTCTTGGAATATTTTACAGTATGGGCGTATCAAAAATCAAATTCGTCTTCAAGATGCACTATTTGAAGAGAGTCTAGTTAACTATAACCAACAAATCCTATCAGCAGTTCGAGAGATTTCGGATGCACTCAATGGATATATTCTAGGCAAAGAACAACAAGAAGAAAATTATAAAGCCGTAGAAGCAACTGTACGAGCGTTTAATATTTCTGTAGTTCAGTATAATGATGGTTTAGTAGGGTATGAACGGCTCCTTACCACAGTAGAAAATCTTACTAGAACCCAAGACCAATATGCACAAATCAAAGGAAACTTAGCCACCAATGTAGTCCTTTTATATAAAGCTCTAGGTGGTGGATGGCAGATGCGTCGCGGAAAATCATATCTCTCTAGCAAAACAGCTCAAAAAATGAAAAAACGCATTGACTGGGGGCGTTATCTTGACCAAAACATGACACAACTCCCTAAGGGAATGTAATATGTCAAACTCTTATCCACATGAATTATCACTAGGAGATGTCTACTTCTCTCCTATACTTCCTGTCGTTATTATTGCTTTTCTTATGGCAGTTATTACAGTCAAAATATTAAATAAATTAAAGCTCTCACGCTATTTTTATGCACACTCTTATGTTTTTATTTCGATTGTTATCTTCTATATTTTACTTATTGATCTTTATTGGATCAAATTTTAAAGGCTTCTTATGAAAAAAATTATTAAAATCACTCTAACACTCTTTACTATCTCTCTAGCAATATTTTTTGCATATCAAAAATTTGAATCGTATATAGATAACCCTTGGACTCGTGATGGTCAAGTACGAACACAAGTTATACAAGTAACCCCTCGTGTTAATGGGATGATTACTCATATTTTGGTTCAAGATAACCAAGCAGTAAAAGTAGGTGATTTACTTTTTGAGATAGACCCATCATCTTATCAAATTAAGTTAGAGCAGTCACAAGCTAGACTCCAACGAACCCTTGAAGCAGCCAAAGGAAGTAAAATAGAGTATAAAAGAGTCCAAAAAATTTATAAACGAGATAAAGGAGCTGTATCACAAAAAGATATGGATAGAACAGAGGTAAATTATTATAAATCCTTAGCAGATATAGACTCTTCTACAGAAGCAGTTAATAGTGCCAAACTTAATCTCTCATTTACAAAAGTATATGCACAAGTTGATGGATATGTATCAAATATTAATTTTCAGATTGGTTCACAAGCTGTAGCAAATAAGGCAATAATGGCATTGGTAGATACTAGCTCATTTTGGGTTTTTGGGTTTTTTCGTGAAGATGCTATCCCTAAGGTAAAAATTGGTGACAAAGCCAAAGTAACTCTGCTCTCATATCCTAATACACCTCTAAGTGGTAGAGTAGAGTCTATAGCTTGGGGTATATCACACTCTGATGGTAACCCAGGGAGTAATCTTTTACCTAGTGTAAAGCCAGTATTTCAGTGGATACGCCTAGCTCAAAGAATCCCTGTGCGTATTAAGCTTGATACTTTACCAAAAGGCGTTGAGTTACGCTTTGGTTTAACAGCTTCTGTTATGATACTCAAAGACAAATAGTACCTTACAAGAGATTTACTAGATTACTCCAAAAAACACCTAGATACTCATGCCATGCTCGTTGTGTTTTGTAAAGCTGTTTTGCATCAGGTATAGAAAAGACTCTGTCACCATGTTCCCTTTTCCAATCTGTGGGTGCAGGAATAGGATGCAAACCTTTGTCTTTAAATAGCTTTATAGCTCTAGGAAGATGATATGCAGAGCTTATTAAAATAAATGGACTATGCCCTAAAAGCTCTTTAATAGCTAAAACTTCTTCTTTTGTATCCTTAGGTTTATTATATATAAGAATATCAGCAGAGGGTATACCACTTTGTGTGAGTAAATTTGCAGCTTTTTGGGCATCACTAACACTATCATATATAGAGTGCCCTGTAGTTATAATTTTTGTATTTTCCAAAAGGTGATAAAGTCTCAACGCTTCCCAAGTACGATTAGGTGCATCACCACCTAAGAGAACTATATATTCTACTCTTGGAACAATCTTACCATAAGACTCTTTTTCGAGCTGAGGATACTTTTGTTCCAATGGTGTAAGTAGCGTATTAGCAATAGGTGCATAAGAGATAAGAAGCATCCATACAAAACTAATACTTATAAGTATTTGTGCTTTTTTTATTTTTTTCTGGTAGAGATACCATAAACCTATAGCCCAGATAATTAATCCAAGGCTTAAAGGCATAAGAAACGATGAGAGCGTTTTTTTTAGAATAAATCCTAATTCTATATTCATAGTTTACAATTAAATTCCATCAACTCTAAGAAGTTTAGTTTTACCTACCATAAGGTCTATAGTCATAAATATTCTTTTAAATACACTCTCTTGTCTATACTCAATATTATGTTTTTTACATATATCTTTTACAATAGGTTGCATCTTTTGATAATAACTCAAAGGAATATTAGGAAAGAGATGATGCTCTATTTGGTAGTTAAGAAATCCTTGCGAAAAATCTATAAAGTCTGTCCCTGTATTATAGTTTACACTTCCCATAATCTGTCTAAGGTAAAACTCTCCTTGACTTTTATGAGGTTCACTAAACATATAAATATCTTCTGCTGAGTGGTTAGGAACAATAACCAAAAATGAGTGAGCATTAGCTATAAATTCACCAATAAAAGAGATAATAAGAGCTGTAAGCCAAGCATCAACACCAAAAGGTAAAAACAAAAGAGGCAAAATAACAAAATGAACCATAAAGTATGGAAGATAGTAATTTTTCCATAACTCTAATCCATTTTTTGTCATAGGATTCATCTCATACTCTTTGAGTTCAGGCTCTTTTCTTTTTCTTCTCTCTTTATTTTCTAAGATTCTAAGTGTATTTGGTGCATAATAAGTAAACTTCCAAGTACCAACAAAAAGATAAATAAAGATATAACGCAAAAACATAGGAGTTTTAGATTGGATAAGCCACTGAAGGTTTCTCTCTACATTATCAGGATCTTCTTCTTCTCCTAGGTGGTAGTGGTGCATTATATTATGCTCATACTCCCAAGCCTCAGGTTTAATCCAATCAAACCAATGAAAAAATCTATTCCCTTTTCGTGCAAAACCAGCTTTTGTATATTTGTATGGAATATTTGGTACTTTATCGTAAGCACCATGCAAGATAGGATGTGCCACATTTGCCCAACGAGAAACATTCCCAACACCAATAAACAGAGCAGACAAAAGCACCAAAAGCCAAAAGCCAAAACCACCAAAGTCCATAGAGACCTCTAAAGCAATAATTGTCACCATAAGAGCATACCCCAAAAAGGTCGAAGCCCAACCCCATAGCTCTAATTTGCGTACATGCTGATAGTCTTCCCATGTCACTGCACCAATTTTTTCTTTGATATCCTCGATATCTTTTTGAAGTTGTTCTTTATCTACATCTTCATATCTAGCATACTCATGTGCCATATCTATTCCTTAAAAGCTTATTTAGTTAATTAGGTAAAGTTATACATACTTTAGACTTATATATATCTTAAGTTTTATGCTCTCTCTTACTTTTTAATTCATATAAATACTCTTCCTCTCTTTTAGCTTGATTTATATCAAATAATCTCTTCTTTTAGAAGTTTTTCTTAGTCAAAATATCTAGCCTCTCTTTGAGTTCACCCTTTTCAAAAGGGTTATCCATAGTAATAGTCCCATCAGGAAGTTGAAAATAGAGAACACCATTTTTACTATATACATTTGGTATCCCATTTTCCAAGCTTTTACGCTGAGCTTCACGCACAGCATTGTTAGCTATCATCTGTATCATATCATCTGTGATTTCATGCTCTTTTGTCATTTTATATCCTTTTTAAATTCTTGCCATTTGCTTTCATCATATATCATCTTATCTGTAGCTACTTTTTCAAAAACCTCATCAGAATTATAATAAACTGTCCACTTGTCTACTAATTCTTTATAGTGATATTCAAACATACTCTTGCTTCTATAAAATCTTCTAATGATATCATCAGTAGGAATATGATGCCCACCATTTAAAACTCTATTCGCAACACGGATAATATTGGTTTGATATTTTTCTAAAAAAAGATAGAGTAGTTCTACTTCAAACCCATTTCTTTTTGCTTTATCAATGTATTTGATAAGATATTTCCCTGATAAAGTAGTCTCGATAACAAATGATTTTTTCTCTTCCAATTTCTTGTTAAGTTCTTTGAAAAATATCCGTCCTGCTTTGACTTGATGTTTTGTGATATTTTCAGGGTCTAGCTCTTTGGCTATCTCATCTGCATTGATAAAATACAGTTCATTAAACTTGGCAAATGTTTTAGCAAATGTAGTTTTACCACTGCCATTGGCTCCTGCTATGATGTAGAGTTTCAAGACAATACTCCTATTTAATTTTGTGTAGGGTGGGAGCATCCCACCGTTTAAAGTAAAGATATATATAGACATCTTGCAAAACTCATCAGAAATAATAGCTTTGTACTCATCTAAGGGTAGATTTTACCCACTTTGTAACATATCAATTATATAATTTAATCTAAATAACTTTTTACTGAAAATATATCTGCTAAGTTCTCATTTAAATACTTAGCTATATCCTTTGCTATCTTTTCATTTATACTTATTGATTGAAAACTATTTAGAAATTTTATACCTATATCTATATTATAATATTTAAGCCAACATTCTGCAATATCCATATGTTTCATTGCTACTAAAATATTATGATAGGGATCATAACATACCACATAAGCACGACCACATAAATCTTTTCTTTCTTTATAGTTTTTTTCTTCTATAGTTGATTGAAGAATCTTAATATGTCTTGTAATTTCATCAAATATATTTTGAGAGATTTTCTCTTCTTTGTAGATAGGGTAATAGCATTCTTTTGGTAAATCTTCTATTTTTGATGGTTTTAGTTCTAGTTTATTGTAATTATCTACGATTAAAAACCAAATAAATCTATTATCAAATGGTACTGAAAAATCATTCATTTTTGTATCTATCATAAATGTGATTATTTTATGAAATTCTTTTGCTTCTTCATTAGTCTGTAATATAATAATAATTTTTTTATCATATATCTCTTTATTAAAAATAGGAAAATGTTTAATCTCAGTATAATGGGTTTGTCTTGCAATACAAGTTTCATATTCATCTTTATTTTTATATTTTAATCTCCATTCTCGCTCATGAGTCCAATCTATCTCTTTATTATCATTTAATATATATGGAACATATCTAAACTGTTCTTTTATTGGTAATATTGATTCTTCCAAAATCATTGTATATGAGTTTTGTTTTTTTATTTTGTAAGAATTATCTTCTGATAAACCATATATTACTGGTCTAGCTCCTATTTCAAAGAGTTTACTTTTTTCTATAGCAATAGCATAGTTTCCTACCGTTAATTCATTATCTCGAATATTAATATATTCCAAATAAGATGAAAAAGGCATTTCAGTAAAACATATTACAGGTTCTCCACCATAAATCGTTGTTTTTTTATTTCTAAATGAATATCCAAAACGAATTCCTGCTTCATAAATAATATTTTTTAAAGTGAAGAATTCATCATAATCTGAAATAGAGTATTCAAAATTAGCTGAAGTATTATAAACTTCATCAGGTAATTCATCTGGTATTGAATTGATATCTTTTTTATGGATGAAGTGAATTAACCAATTTGTCATATCATCTCTATTGTTGACCATATCACACTCCATTAACGGATTCATCTTGATATATAGAGTTAAGGATAGAGGGTTGGAAGAGTTGCATAAGTATACCTTTGTATTTAAGAGACTATTTTACCTAATTTTTTCCAATGGAGAGCTTCTTGGAGTGACTGCTTTCTCAATGCTAATGCTATTTTATTAATATAATCGGTATAATCTCACTCTATATTACTCTAAAGGTTTAAGTATAAAATGAGAGCATTACTAAGTGTAAGTGACAAAGCAGGTATAGTAGAGTTTGCCCAAGGGTTAGAGGCACAGGGGTGGGAGATCATCTCAACAGGTGGAACATACAAAAAGCTCAATGAGGCTGGTGTGGCAGTTATCGAGATAGATGAAGTGACTAAGTTTCCTGAGTGTTTTGAGGGGCGAGTGAAGACGCTGAACCCTTTTGTGCATGGAGGCATACTCCACAAAAGAGGTGATGAGGCTCATGTGGCTCAGGCTAAAGAGCTTGGTGTAGAGGGTATAGACCTTGTGTGTGTGAACCTCTATCCATTCAAAGAGACTATTGAGCGTACAGAGGATTTTGCTGAGATTATAGAAAATATTGATATTGGTGGACCTACTATGGTGCGGTCTGCTGCTAAGAACTTTAATGATGTACTTATAGTGACCGATGCAGATGATTACAGTGTAGTACTAGAGGCTTTAGAGAACAAATCTGACTCTTTGGAGTTTAGAAGAGGGTTGATGATAAAGGCCTTCGAGCATACAGCCTCGTATGACGCAATGATAGCAAACTATATGAATGGTAGATTTAATGATGGATTTGGTGAGTATCAGTTTATCACTGGTAAAAAATCATTCCAGACTCGTTATGGAGAGAACCCACACCAAAAGGGTGCGTTATATGAGTTTGACAGACACTTTAGTGACAACTTCAAGCAGATCAAAGGGGAAGCAAGCTTTAATAATATCAATGATGTCAATGGTGCATTGAAGATAGCCTCTAGCTTTGGTGATGAGAGTGCTGTTTGTATTGTAAAACATGGAAACCCTTGTGGTTTTGCTATCAAAGAGACTCTACTTGACTCCTATACAGAGGCACTCAGATGTGACCCTGTTTCTGCTTTTGGTGGCGTAGTGGCTGTTAATGGTGTAGTAACCAAAGAGTTGGCTCTTAAGATGAATGAGATATTCTTGGAAGTTGTGATGGCAGCTGACTTTGAGCCTGAAGCACTAGAGGTGTTTGAGAAGAAGAAACGACTTAAGCTCTTTAGCCAAGGTGGGAGTAAGCTTGTGATGAGTGGTGATAGCCATGACTTCAAACATGTAGATGGTGGTTTTGTCTACCAGAACTCTGATTGTATCTGTGACAATGAAGTCCATAATGCTCATAAAAAATCTACTCTTACAGCATCAGAGCAAGAGATGAAAGATCTAGAGATCGCGTGGAAGGTAGCAGGACTTACAAAGTCTAACTGTGTTGTCTATGTAAAAGATTCGGCTATGGTTGCTGTGGGTATGGGGATGACATCTCGCGTTGATGCGGCTCAATGTGCCTTGAAAAAAGCCAAAGAGATGGATCTGGATGTGAGTGGTGCAGCGATGGCGAGTGAGGCGTTCTTCCCATTCCGTGATAGTATAGATGCAGCAGCAGCGGCAGGAGTCAAAGCGATCATCGAACCAGGTGGGTCTATCCGTGATGATGAGGTGATAGCCGCAGCCAACGAGCATGGCATAGCACTCTATTTTACTACAGTAAGACACTTTTTACACTAAAATTAATAAAGGGAGTTTCTATGGGTATTTTTTCTAATATCTCTAAAAAAGAGCAAACAAAAACATATGTATGGGCTATATATATCTTACAGTTTTTTGCTATTTTCACAGTAGGACTCTCTTTTTTACTTTCAGGGTTTTTAGCTTATGTCAAATATGATGAGAATATAGGTTCGTTAGAGGAGTCTCATCTACAGTGGCAAATTAAAACTTTTTGGGTAAGTCTTGCTGGTTTGATTTTGGGTATTTTATTGGTAATGATATTTATTGGTAAGATTATTTTACTTCTTACTCAATTATGGTTAACCTATCGTGTAGTCAAAGGCTCTTTTTACTTTTTTCAAGGAAAAGGTGTTGACACAGATGGATTTTTTTAGATAAAAGGATAATAAAATGAAAAAAATAGTTATACTCATGATGATTTTATTCTCATCACTTTTTGGTAAATTAGAAAACATAGAAGCATCTGCTGAATTTGTACAAAAAGATATAAAAATAATTGATATTCGTACACCATCAGAGTGGAAAGAGACGGGTATAGTCAAAGACTCGTATACAATTATGTTTTTTAATGAAAAGGGTGCTTATGATGTAGATGATTTTTTGGCACAATTAAATAAGGTTGTCAAAAAAGATGAACAGTTTGCTTTAATTTGCCGTACAGGAAGCCGAACTTCAATGATAGCTCAATTTTTGTCAAAAGAGTTAGGTTATGATGTAATCAACCTTACATCAGGTATTATGAAAATGATAAAAGATGGCTACAAAACTACCCCCTACAAACAATCACCCCTCTTTTTAAAGTAATTTTTTACATATCTCCCAAAACCCCACTCATATAGCCTACTACACGACTATCGTCTTGGCTATAGTCGGCACTTGTACGATAATCTAACAAGTGAGAGCTTAAGTGTTTTTCTTTGGCAGAGAGTAGAAGGGCTTTGAGTCCTAGGAGTCCACAGGCTTCACAGCTTTTGAGGAGAGGAATACTTAGTTTTTTTAGAGCTTCTATGCAATGAATATCATGCTCTTTTGCTTTGGTTTTTGTATGGAAATGGCTTAAATCAGTGCTAATAACTAGGATATTGTTTTTGTCTTCTAAAAGAGTGGTGATAATATGGCTTAGAGTAGAAAGAGCTATATCTCCGTAGATTAGTTCTATTATTGGGGTTTT
Organism: Sulfurovaceae bacterium; assembly: GCA_016744805.1. Lineage (GTDB taxonomy): Bacteria > Campylobacterota > Campylobacteria > Campylobacterales > Sulfurovaceae > SZUA-451. Next base: position 5,415 of record JADGDQ010000014.1, on the reverse strand, counting down.
GGGGAGATAGTGATGGATAAAGGGCATTTGTACTTCTGTAGAGTGTTCTTGTGTGTGGGCTTTGGGTTCAAATCCTATGGGGAGGGTTTGGGCGAGTTGGATAAGATAATTGGTATCTATAGGGATATTACCACAAGGGGTCTCATACTCTTCGTAATAACTAGCACTTATCCCCTTGAAATAGTGGTGGTGGCTAGGACCTATGACTATAAGTCGTTTTGGCTTTGTACCAATAAGATACTCGTAGGCTTGGTTGGCGGTAAAGCCACTATAGACATATCCTGCATGGGGTACTATGATGGCTCTTGGGGTGATATTTGGGATTTTTTGGTTTTTGTTATATTCTCTAAATTTTTTGAAATAGATAGAGAGTTTGGTGCAACTATCTGGATAAAAGACTCCTTTGACAGAGGCAAGTCGTATATGTTGCATGGCTATTTCTCCTTATATTTGGTCGCTTGATAGAGTTCTATAGAGGGGTGTTGTGTAAGGCAGTTGGCTTTGAGTCCTGCTTTTTGGCACAAAGATGCAAAGAAGCTATCAAAATTAGGCAGACTCTCCCATACACTAGGCAGATAGGTTGCTCTTTGGTCTCCTAAGGTCAAAACTACGCCATCTTGGGAGCTTACTAGAGATTGGAGTTGTGTGATAGAGCTGTACTCTATAGCTTTTGGAGCAGAGAGCAAGGATATTTCTATTTTGGTATAGGCAAACTCTTTGACTGTAAGGGGACTAAATCTACTATCACTCAAAGCAGAAAGCTTGGCATTGATAATAATATCTTTGTAGAGAGGACGGTGGGCGGTGAGTGAGCCTATGCACCCTCTAAGTTTTTGGTCTTGGGTCAGTGTTATAAAGACTGCACCCTTTTGATTGAGAATAGGATAGCTTTGCTGTGCTTTTTGTAAATCAAAATCACTAGATATACCCAATGCTATAGCTATAGAAGCTCGTGCTAACTCTATTAAAATCTCTCCCATCAAGACTCCTTTTGGTTATATTCTATCTTTAATACCTAAAAATTATTAAGCTACTTTAGTGTACACTCTTTATATTCTATAGAGAAAGTGCAAATATGACCCAAGAAGAGTTAGAAGCTATTAAACTACGACTTGATTATGAAGTCTCTTTGCGAAATAGTGAGCAAGAGTTATCCTATAGCAGACCAGACCCACTGCTAGTAGCGTCACGCTATAGGGATGAATCTATAGCATTAATATGTGCTTTGTTTGCCTATGGAAATGCAAAACAGATAGTGAAGTTTTTGGACTCTTTGGATTTTGGTTTGCTTGGAGCAAGTGAAAAAGAGATAGCAGATAGCCTCCACGCTCACTATTATCGTTTTCAAAAATCAGAAGATGTCATAGCCTTGTTTATTGCCCTAAAAAGATTGCGAGAGATAGAGAGTATAGAGAATATATTTTATGAAGGCTACAAAAAAGAGAACTCTTTGCTTGATGGATTATGGAACTTTATTGTTACTATTAGAAATATATATCCCAAAGAGAGTTATGGCTATAAGTTTTTGCTAGGGTCTGTTCCCAAAAAGGTAGCTCTAGCAGGAACATACAAAAGATATTTAATGTATCTACGATGGATGGTTCGCAAAGATAATTTAGATATGGGACTTTGGTCAAAGATTGATTCTAGTGCGTTGATTATGCCTCTGGATACACATACTTTTGAGGTATCCAAAAGGCTAGGTTTGCTCCAAAGAAAGAGTTGTGATATGAAATCAGCTCTGGAACTTACCAAGACTCTCAAACAATTTGATACCACAGACCCTGTAAAATATGACTTTGCACTCTATCGTATAGGTCAAGAGCATATCAAGATATAAAGGAAAATATTCTATGTCACTATTTTATAAACTGCTAGTAATTGTATTTTTGAGTGGGTGTAGCGTAACAACACTTACACATAAAAATAATCAAATAATCCTAAGAGTAGAAGATATAATAATCAAAACACAAAGCCAAACACTTTTGAGTAAATTAGATAATTATGGAAATATTACTATCAAAAAAGAGCTACTCAAACTCAACTCCAATAGAGTAGTCGTGTATGAGAATATTAGGCTAGATAGTTCGTATGAGTTTAATTTTACTACCACGACTACCATAAAACATGTTTTTGAATCTTCAAAAGCTAGTCAAGTATATGCACATAAAGGACTCTATCTTTACCAACTTCTTTTACCCAATTACAGAGTACTTAATATTATGGTGGAAGAGTTTGATAGTCAATCTATGGGTATAATATATGGGTTGAGTACCCAAGATATGCGAATACTCTTCAAAAAACTCAAAGCCACCCCAAAAAGAGCCTTAGTAGAAAATACACTTTTATTACAAGCAAACAAAGAAGCATTTATAAGTCGTTGGAGTACACAAAAAATACACTTTATACCACTTATTACTCCTTTGCGTTTGATGCCAATACTCTAAAGAGAACAGATGCTTATAAAATATTTTTTTAGCTTAGTATTTTTGGTTTCTATTTTGATGAGCCGTGAGATAACACCTATGTTTACTCTGAAAGCTTCAGGTTTAGTAAGTGATTTTGTAGTAGATAAGGAGAGGATATATGTAGCTACAAATAGTGGTTCTATAGATATATTTGATCTAAAAACAAAAAAAATAGTGGATCGTATTGTATTAGAACCTTTAACTACCTCTCAGGGCAAAAGTATTCCTAGGGCTATTTATAGTGTTGATAGACGCAATGGAAAGACTCTTTTTGTAAGTAGTGGGAATGGGGGCTATCGTATTGTTTGGGTTTATGAAAATTTTGAATTAAAAAAAATTATAGATATAGATAGTAAGATTGTGGCTAAAAAGGCACGATTTACTGATAATGGACATATACTTTTAGGAACTTTTGGATCAGATATAATGTTGATTGATACAAAAGAGAGCTATAGCCTTTATCATAGTCATATTTCGCAAAGTGCTATGGGTGGTATGGTATTAAGTGAAGATAAAAAACAAATGCTTATGGGTGATGAGAGTGGTGTAGTGCGGATTATAGATGTAGCTACATCAGCTATTATCCAAGAACTTCCTGCTCAAAACTTAGATAATATTTATCGTATAGCATATAAAAATGGTACAATTATAACTGCTGGTCAAGATAGAAAAGTAGGAGTTTACCCCTATAATAAAAAAGCATACCATATAAAGAGTAATTTTTTAGTTTATGCTGTAGGTTTACGCTCTGATGGCAAAATAGGTGTTTATAGTAGTGGTACAGAACATAACCTTCAACTTTTTGATACACAAACAAGAGCCAAAAAAGAGCGTCTTATAGGACACAAAGCTGTAATAAATAAGATAGAGTTTCTTAATCCAAAAATTCTTATTAGTGCAGGAGATGAACAGACTATTTTTATTTGGAACTTAGAATAAGACAAAAGAATCATGCATCTCTAATAAATGAACAGATTATCCATATTTGCCAACTTTTTGATATATTTGAATGACTATTCATAAATTTGCCTACCCTACTCTTCATTATTTTTATATAAAAAAATTTTATTTTATAGTTAATTTTTTCAAGGACTTCTCGCTATTTTCAATACACTTATGTATAGATGAAAGTCCATAATATAGGGCTTTATATAGGTTTTTTGACTAAATAGTTATAAAATTATTATGAAGCTTTAAAGTAAAATATCATTTGCTAACATATATTAGCTATATTGCATTGATGCTAAATAGATGCTATACTTTAGTATAAGTTCTTCAAAAGAGAGGATAAAAAAATGAAAACAAATATAATAATTGGACATTTAAAAAGCCTTGGTACTAAACTTTTTGCTAAAGATGAACAGGGTAATTTGCGTGAAATTTTTATAGGAGATCCTGTCTATAGAGGAGAGATAGTTGTTGATATATCAGGAGAGAGTATCCAAGAAGCATTGCAAGTATCTACCCAAGATGAGATAGATAAAAATCCTGAAGAGTTAGAGATAGAAGCTGCTCTTCGTAGAGATGACTTTGAATATGATTCACTAGAAGTTATAGATTCTGTTAGATCTACAATAAGTGTACATTCTATAGATAGTCAATTATCTGAAGAAGATCTTGATATTTTACACCGAGAAACCGAGTTTTATGTAGAAAATACAGGACTTATTCACAAACATGAAATACTCAATGAGGTAAGTATAGATGCTCCATTAAGAAAGCAGTATTTTGATAGATATGAGATTACAGATATGGGTAGGTTTACAGATGATTATGATGTAACTCAAGTAAAAAATATTGTACAGAGTTTAGATTTTGATAGCTCTACAATTTTTAATCCTTCTAGTTCTGGCTTTCCAAATGATTCAAATGCTCCAAATATACCATCAACTCCAAATGATTTAACTCCTCCAAGTACACCATCAACTCCAAATGATTTAACTCCTCCAAATAACTCAACTCCTCCAAGTACGCCATCCACTCCAACAGATAGTCCAAACGATTCTATTGAGCCTAGCAGACCTTTCGATCCAAGTTCTCCAAGCACACCATCCACTCCAACAGATAGTCCAAGCGATTCTATTGAGCCTAGCAGACCTTTCGATCCAACTCCTCCAAATATACCATCAACTCCAAATAATCCAAGTGATTCTATTGATCCAGATAGACCTTTAGATCCAAACGATTCTATAGAGCCTAGCAACCCACTAGATCCAAATAATCCAGAGGATTCAGAGAAAAAAGTTAGTGGTGGTGGCGGTGGTGGTTTTACTCCTCCTAATGTACCAACAGCTCATCCAGATACAAATAGAGCAACAGAAGATGACACTACAACGGTCATATCTGCGAATATATTTGATAATACAAGCGATGATTCACAAGATGATGTGATAGGTACAGATATAACACCCACACCAGTAACAGGAGTAAAAGTAGGCAGTGACACAACTACAGAGGCAGAGGGTAATATAGGAGTAGAAGTCGTAGGGAACTATGGTACAGTAGAGATAGCAGATGATGGTAGCTACACCTATAGATTAGATAATACCAAAACAGAGGTGCAATCTCTAAATAATGCAGAGATACTCACAGATACATTTGTTTATACTATTACAGATAGTGATGGAGATACAAGTACAACAACACTCACTATTACTATATATGGAGATAATAACGATATCCCAACACTCTCTGTGACTCCTGCAACAGTCTATGAGAGTGGCTTAGAAGATGGGAGTAGTCCAGATGATAGAGATAGCGTATCTGATACATTTAGAGTAGAAGCTATAGATGGACTCAAAGAGATAGTAGTAGATGGGCATACTATCTCAAAAGCTGAACTTGTAACAAGTGATACAACAGCTATAATTATAGAAAATACAACAGATAAAAGTAATAAGCTTGTTATTAATGGATTTGATGAGAGTACAGGGGAAGTAAAATATAC
>JADGDQ010000063.1:2372-9716 GCA_016744805.1 Sulfurovaceae bacterium | reverse complement strand
AGAACAGGTTATAGATTATTATAAAGATGTAATAGTTCAAGAGGATATAGATGTTGACTATGAGATAGGCTTTATCAATATTAATACTGAAGGTTCTGTCCTTATGAGCCAAGATGCTGATGTGACTACAATCAATAGAGATGTTAATATTGTAGCCAAGGGAACAGAGTTAAATACTTTAGGTGATATAGCTATAGGGACTGCTAATTTAACAGTAGATGCCAAAGGGAACTTAGCAACAACAGCAGTAATAGATGCTCACAATATCATACTTAAAGGTAATGATATTACTCTTGATGGAGAGATAAATTCTATAGGAGATATTGCACTCACTGCAAAAGGTGACTTAGTACAAAATATAGACTTAACACCAATAGGAGAAGTAGCCCTCTCATCAGGTGGTGACTTTATTATGGCTGACGGAACAAAAATTGTTACAGATGGAGATGCCATTTATACGGTAGGTGGAGATGCAATAGTTGCTAATATTGATACAAATGCTGGAGACTTGACAGTAAATGCCAAAGGTAATTTAGCAACAACAGCAGTAATAGGTGCTCATAATATCATATTAAAAGGTAATGATATTACTCTTGATGGTGAGATAAGTTCTACAGGAGATATTGCACTCACTGCAAAAGGTGACTTAGTACAAAATATAGATTTAACACCAAAAGGAGAAGTAGCCCTCTCATCAGGTGGTAACTTTGTTATGGCTGATGGAACAAAAATTGTTACAGATGGAGATGCCATTTATACGGTAGGTGGAAGTGCCGTACTTGCTACAATAGATACAAATCTTAATGATTTAACAATCAATGCTAAAGGTGATATTCTCCTTACCGAAGCCATTAACAGTGTTAATAGTCTTAGCATAAAAGGAAAGAATATAACACAAGATGCTGATATAGTAGCATTGACAGATGTCACCATCATAGCAAGAGAAGACTTTATCCAAAATGCAGATATAGATGCAGGAGGTAAAATCTATATCAACGCAGGTGCAAACCTGACTATGGGAGGAGGCACACAAACAGTATCTAAGGATGATATAACCTTTATTGCAGGTGCTGATGTTACGCTAACGACTATCAATACAAATGATAATGATTTGAGTGTCAAAGCCAAAGGAGATATCTTGTTAACCACTAGAATTGATGCACATGATGTCACCTTGGCAGGAACAAACCTTATACTTGATGGAGATATTTATGCTTCAGGAGATGTAAATTTAGGTTCCAGAGAAGAAGTCTTTGAAAATGGTATCATAGACGCAGGTGGTGAGATAATTTATTCTAAGATTGTAGATAGTATGGGTGGTGCATCTAAAGAAGAACCAACAGAAGAAAATGAAATCGTAGAGTCTGATACGGAAGATATAACTCCAATAGAAGATGATACGAATAAGGAAAATTCTGAAGATGTAGCTCCAGTAGAAGTCGATAACAATAAGGAAGATACTAAAGATTTAACTCCTATAGACAATAAGAACAATATTACAGTAGTAGAGTTAGACCAAGCCATAAAATCTAAAGCTGACACTATTAAAACTACGGTGAATATCATCTATAATGATAGTATTAAACCAGCCGTAGAAATAGCCCCTTTAGAGAGTATATCTAGCAATGATATAACTCCTACTACTAGTAATGCTCTTCCTATTGAGTCTCGTATCTCTAGTGACTCTGTATATGGATTGACACTATTTGGTGATGAAGAGGAAGAGGAAGATGATTCAAGAAATAGTAATCCATTCGAACTATTGAATGATTTTGATGAAATATCTATGGATAGAAATGGTATTTATCTTACAAATGAGGATAAAGAGGAAGAAGAAAAAGAAGAAGATGACTTCTACAATCAACTTAACGCAATGCCAACTTCAGGTATTCCACTCTTTGAACTTCTGAGCTTTGAGACACACGAGGATTCAGATATTCTCAATACTGACTTTGATTATTGGTCAGAAAATATAGCGGTTTAAGAGATAGTAAATAAAAGATGAAAAGAGAACTTATGAAAAACATAATAAAAGTAGCAATGAGTCTATTGCTACTTATCACAATAAGTAGCAATCTAAATGCTATAGAGATGATAAAGCTCAATACAAAAAAAGTGGATAGTCGTGTATTTGCTGAAGATTGTCCAAAGTGCCAACTTGTGCCTGTCTCGTTGGATGTTTTGATATTGCAGATTATTAAAAATAACTATGATCTAAACTCCAATAGGATGAAGATAGATATAGCTACTCATCAGACAGCTATAGAAGAAGGGATATTTGAAGCAATATTGAACCTCCAAGCAGACTATATCAGAACAAAAGTACCCAATAGTGCAGAAGAAGCAGTATCAAGAAATGATCTCTCTCTCTATCAAGAAGAGAGATACTATGCCCAAGCAGGAGTAAAAGGACTTCTTGAGACTGGAGCAGAATGGAAAATAAATATAACAGAAGGTAAAAAACAGAGTAATCTTATAGATGCGACTAGAGATTATCATAATGAGTTTGATAATGGAGTAAGTATATCACTCAAACAACCACTTCTCAAAGGTTTTGGAAAAGATATGACCTTTATTAAAATAAATTTAGCAAAACAAAATGAGACTATAGTTCTCAAAGAGTATAATGCAAAACTTATGAACCTTATAGCATCAACAGTAAAAACATATTGGACACTCTATGGAAGCCAAAAACTTTATGAAAGTTGGAAAAATTCACTAGTAGTAGCACAAAAAGGTTTAGAGAATGTCAAGCTATTAGCACAAAATGGTAAAATGCCTCAGACAGAGGTTGTAGAAGTAAGAAGTGCTATTATAGATAGAAGAACAAAAATTTTGGCATTAAAAAGTAAAATAGTAGAACTACAAGATAAAATAATGTCTATGCTCAATCTCTCTGCGATAGAAAATCCAAATACTATCTTGATAGCTCAAGACTTGCCACATATTGAGAAAAAAGTTCATATAGACCCAATAGATATTAGTTTCCAAAAAGCACTCAAAAATCTCCCTGAACTAGAGTTAATTAGATTAAAGTCCAAACAAGAAGAGCTAAAAAATAGCTATAGCCAAAACCAATTACTCCCAGACCTTAGTATTCAAGCTGGTGTAAGTACAGCAGGATTGGGAAGTTATGATACTATGGCAAGAGAAGATGCTTTTTCTGATAAGTTTGTATCATATAATGTAGGATTGACTTTAGAGATGCCTATAGGTGGCAATCAGCAAGCCAAAGAAAATCTAGCAATTTCCAAACTCAAACTACTAGATACAAAACTAGAGATAGAGTCTTCAAAAAGAATGCTAAATAATGTATTAAATACAAAAACACAACAGTTGATAAACCAACAAGATAAGTTGGATCTGCATAAGGAGAATATGGATTATCATACTAGTTTACTTGATATAGAACTAGAAAAACTTCGTTCAGGTAAAGCAGATATAAGAGATGTCTTTGATTATGAAGAGAAGGTTATACTCTCCCAAAGAAAACTACTAAACTCTATAATCAATTGGAAACTATCAGAGGCTCTCCTAGATAAAGCCACAGGAGAACTATTTGAAAAGTATAAAATTAGTGTAGATCGTAATAGAGGTGGGTACACTATAGTAAAAGATACACTCAATAAAAAACTTTATAAATAGAGGATATAGATGAATTTAAGTTTCAAAATTATTATAGCAATACTTGTATCTACAATACTCCAAGCACAAGAGTATATAGGAATAATTAAACCTATTCATGATGTAGAATTAAGTGCTTTTGTAGAAGGGAAGATAGATAAACTCTTTATCAAAGAGGGAGATAAAATTGATTGTAATGAGAGTCTCCTACAAATAGATAATAGACTCCAAACACTTGAAATGCAAAGAAGAGAGGTTATATGGAAAGATGTCTCTCAACTCTCATTTGCTCAAAAAAATGCAAAGATTCTTAAATCACTCCTACACGCAACTCAAAATTTATATAATAAAACCAAAGCTGTAAGCCGTGATGAGCTAAGAGCATTAAAAATGAAATATTATACAGCCCAAGGAGATATACAAGCACGGATAGAGAATGAAAAAAAAGAGAAGATCGAGTATCAGGTAGCCAAAACTATACTTTCTCAACATACTATACTCGCTCCTGTAGATGGTAGAGTAACAAATATTATAAAACAAGAGAGTGAATGGGCAAATAGAGGTGAGGTACTCTTGCGTATTGTAAATACTGATGAGTGTTTTTTAGAGATTAATGTTGATGAGATATATGCTAGAAGTATAGACTTAGATAAGATTATTAATATTAAACTCATAGTAAATAATACTTTAGAAAATATCGAAGGTAGAGTAATATTTGTCTCTCCTGTAGCTGATAAATCTAGTGGTTTAGTGCGTTTAAAAATAAAGTTTGATAATACTAAGAGACAAGTCAGACCTGGAAGATCTGCTTCAATAGATTTAGAGTAAGAGGTTAATAAAATATATGAATCAAATAACAACGCATCAAGATGAATCTTTAGATGCACTCACTATACTTAAAAATATTAAACTTCTTAGAAACTTTGAAGGAGAAGAAGAAAAGTTTATTACTTCGTTTCTTCATTATTTAGCTCTACTTTGTAGCTCTCCTATAGCTATATATATGGAACAAGAGAGTAAAGATAAATGGATATTGAATGGTCAATATGGTTTTGGTCATTTAGATGAAGAAGCATTACAATCGTGTATTAATCTAGCTTTACCACTGAGTAATCGTATCCTCAAAAATGGTTTTTCGTATGAGAAAATTAGTGTAGAGTGGCTGAATATGAACAACTCTATGGGATTAGCTGTGAAGCTAGATAGAGAAGATGATACTCAAAATGACTCCTTTTTATATATTATTATTGATCAAAAAAGTAGACAGCACCTCTCTGATACAATGATACGAATGATGATGATAGGAGATATACCTCATAGTTACAAGAGTTCTAAAAATGGTATTTTAACTTCTACTCCAACACCTCCTCTACCAGAACTCTCTTCAGATATTTTAGAGATTCTCTCTTTATTACTTCATCAAGATAAATTTTTATTAGCTTCTATTTTACTAGTTAATGAGATAGCTACACGATTTGAGTGTTCTCAAGTAAGTATGGGTTGGGCAAATCATGAATATATTGAGCCTATTGCTATTAGTCATATTGAAAAGTTTGATAAGCATACTGACCATATACATAATTTAGAGTCTGTATATGAAGAGAGTGGAGATCAAAATGAAGAGATTGTATGTCCTGAAGAGATACCAAGTGATACAATTACCTTTGCACATGAAAATTATTTGAAACAAACAGGTATTAAGCAGTTATGCTCTATACCACTAAGAGTGGATGATAGGGTTATTGGTGTTATTGTTTGCGAGAAACAGACCAATACATTTGAAGATGAAGAGATAGCATCTTTAATATTAATTACTAATCATACAGTGAGTATATTAAATCAACTTAACCAAAAAGATCGTTGGTGGGGTGGAAGAGTTTTATTAAAGTTTAAAAATTATCTTGCAAAGTTCTTAACTCCTGAACAGACATTATTGAAATTTTCAGCTATAATTTTTTCTCTTCTATTTCTCTACTCTTTGATAGGTACTTTAGAATATAAAATAGAGGCTACAGGAAATTTAGAGACTGATAATATTGCTTTTCTATCAGCACCATTTAATAGTTTTGTCTATGAAGTCAAGGTCAATGAAGGAGATAAAGTCTCTAAAAATGATACTCTTCTAATCCTAGATCAAGAGGAGCTTTATCTCAAAGAGTCAGAGACTCTAGCTGATATACATAAATACAAAAGTGAATCCCAAAAGGCAAGAGCAGAAGGGAAACTAGCCAATATGCGTATAGCTTTGGCAAAAAAAGAACAGTCAGAAGCTAGTTTGCAAAGAGTTAGATACCATATTCAAAAATCTATACTAAAAGCCCCTATAGATGGTATCATAGTTCAAGGAGATAAAGAAGATCTCCTAGGCTCACCTGTTAATAAAGGTGATATACTTTTTAATATCGCCAATCCTGTTGAATTATATCTAAAACTAAAAATAAGTGAGAGTGATATAGATGAGATAAAAGTAGGACAAGGTGGACTCTTTACACTTCTAAGTTCACCTGATGTATTTTATAAATTTACAATAGAAAAAATTATTCCAATGGCTGAAATAGATAAAGTAGAGGGGAATGTATTTGTAGTAAAAGCTCTTATATCTACGGATGCTATAGAGTGGTGGAGACCTGGCATGAGTAGTGTTGCCAAAGTTGAAGTAGGAGAGCGAAATATATTATGGATTCTTACACATGATTTAATAGACTTTTTGAGAATATATTTTTGGATTTAGCATATGAATAAACAAGTATTTAGTGACTCATGGCATATAGTCTCATCCCTTAAATTATCACTTTTGCATACTGTAACCGTAAAGAAACAGTATTTTAGAGGAAGCCAATGGTATATAATCCAAGATTCATTTAACAATAAATTTTTTAGGATTAAACCAGAAGCATACCAGTTTTTAATGCGACTTAACACAGATTCTAGTGTAGAAGATATATGGGAAGATTACCTTATCAAAAACCCAGAAACAGCACCTACACAAGAGGAGTTAGTAACACTTCTCACACAGCTTCATAGTAATAATTTACTCTACTTCAAAAATAGACCAAAGAGTGATGATATATTTCAAAGGTATATAGAACAAAAAAATAAATTACTTCGTAGTAAAGCTATGAGTTTTCTTTTTATAAAAGTACCTATTTTTGATCCTGAAAAGTTTTTACAAAAAATCAATCCCTTAAGTAAAGCTATTTTTAGTCTTCAAGGCTTTTTTGTCTGGCTTATTGTTATTGGATATGGAGCTAAAGCGGTTATAGATAATAGTAGTTTAGCTCTCTCCCAAGCCCAAGGAATGCTCTCTCCTCATAATTTAATTTTTTTATATATATCTCTCTTTATCTTAAAAATAATGCATGAGTTTGGACATGCTATGATGTGTAAAAAATTTGGCGGTCCTGTCCATACTATAGGATTAATGTTCTTAGTCTTTACACCTCTACCATATATGGATGCGAGTAGTAGTTGGGGATTCAAAAATAGATGGCATCGAGCATTAGTAGGAAGTGCTGGGATGCTAGTAGAGCTATTTTTTGCAGCTATTGCAGCTATTATATGGGTCAATACTGGTGATGGTTTTCTTCATAGTATGAGTTTTAATATAATGGTAGTAGGCTCAGTATCTAGCCTAGTATTCAACGCTAATCCTCTTTTGAAGTTTGATGCATATTATATGCTCTCTGATATACTAGAAATTCCAAACCTATTTCAGCGTTC
>JADGDQ010000063.1:0-2272 GCA_016744805.1 Sulfurovaceae bacterium | reverse complement strand
GAAGAGAAACTACAGTGGCATAAACAGCGACAAAAAAAGCTTCTTATCTATGCACCTATCTCAGGAGTTTGGGTATCCAAAGATTTGAATAGTCATAAAAAATCTCTCTTAAAAAAAAGAGCACTCTTGGGAAATATTATTCCTAATAATGGATTTGAATTTAGAGCTGTTGTCTCTCAGGAGAAGGCATTTGATCTCTTTATGGAGAGTAAACTACAAGGTAATATCAAGCTTAATGGTATAGCTTCTAAAACAATATTGGCAAATAATATCTATGTAATTCCTTATGAGCATCATAATTTACCATCTGCTGCATTGGGGTGGTTTGGTGGTGGAGATATTAAAGTATCGCAAGATGATCAAAGTGGAACAAAAAGTGTAGAAGCATTTTTTGAGATTAGAGCCAAAGTTGTAGATAGTGCAAACAATCCACTCTTATTTCATGATAGGACAGGTATATTGAGAATTGTATTACCTGATATACCTGTGGGAGAGCAGTTTGTAAAATCTCTTAAGCAGTTGATGCAAAAACGGTATCAATTATGATCTCCAAAGCATATCAAAAAAGAACACTTCCTAAAGAGCCTCAAATAGCAGAAAATTTTGATGCTTTTATCTTTGGTATGGCAGGGAGAGTCAAATCTCTCTACCCATACAAAAAACATTTAACAACCCAAGCGCAAAAGATTTATGATTTATCCTTAACTTTAAAAGATTTAGATAAGAAAGCGTTTGATAAAAAACTTATAGAGGTAAAAAACAGTACTCGATTAGGAAAATTATACAAAGATGAACTTCTCCTCAATGAGGCTTTGGCACTTATATGTGAAGCATCCTATAGAGTCTTGGAAATACGCCCATATAGTGTACAGATTATGGGTGCATTAGCACTATTCAAAAATTTTATTATCCAGATGCATACTGGAGAAGGCAAGACTATTACAGCAGTATTGGGAGGGATTTTATATGGGTGGCTAGGCAAGCCTTGCCATATTGTCACATCCAATGACTATTTGGCAAAAAGAGATGCCATAAATATGCGTAAACTCTACGAGAGATGTTATCTTGATGTGGGGTATATTGTGCCTGATATGGAAGATGAAAGTAGAAAAGAAAACTATAATTGTGCTATTGTATACTCTACAAGTAATGATATATTAGCTGATTTTTTAAGAGATCAAATGGCCAGTGAAGATGCAATAAATTATGATAAGTTTCTCATAAACAAGATACGAAAAAAGAGTGATAACCCTCAAGTGATGCGAGGTATTTATAGTGTCATTATAGATGAAGCTGATAGTGTATTAGCAGATGATGCTACCACACCACTTATAATATCCGTACCTAGAGAAAATAAACCACTCAAAGAGGCAATAGAGGCTTCTAGGGCTATAGCAACTAAGTTACAACCAAAAATAGATTATACTATAAGTGATGCCCATCAAGAGATTTATTTTACTGCTAAAGGGGAAGAGAGTATTGATACACTATCAGCCCATTTACCAGCAATATGGCAATCAAGAAATAGAAGAGAATATCTCCTACGACAAGCTATCACTGCTAAAGAGTTTTATAAAAAAGATACTAAGTATGTAGTGCTTGATGAGAAGATTGTAATAGTAGACGAGAAAACGGGGCGACTAATGCCTAGTAGGTCTTGGGGTGGAGGATTGCATCAAGCAGTAGAGGCAAAAGAAGGGCTAGAGCTAACAGACCCTACACAAACACATATCAAAATGAGTTTCCAACGCTTCTTTAGACTCTATAAAAATATATCAGGAATGAGCGGAACACTACAAAATTTAGAAAATGAATTATGGCATATATATGGACTATCAACACTTAAAATACCTAAAAGAGTCTCTAATAATTATAAGATATTTCCTGAAAAAATTTTTCTCACCAAAGAGCAAAAGTGGAAAGCTGTACTAGAAGAGATAGAGTCTATGCACCAACTTGGACGACCTATACTTGTAGGAACACGAAATATTATAGATAGTGAAATAGTATCAAGCCAGTTGACATCTTTGGGATTAGAGAATACTATACTCCATGCACTCCACCATAAAGAAGAAGCAGATATTATTGCACAAGCAGGAGAAGAAAAACAGATTACTATAGCCACCAATATAGCAGGAAGAGGTACAGACATATCCCTAAGTAAGCTCTCTATAGAACTAGGAGGACTGCATGTAATAGCTACTGAGCGACATAACTCAAAACGAGTTGATATGCAACTATTTGGACGAAGTGCAAGACAAGGGCAAGCAGG
>JADGDQ010000013.1:15579-47427 GCA_016744805.1 Sulfurovaceae bacterium | reverse complement strand
TTCCTTATTTACAAAAAGCTTTTGCATCAAGCCTTTTTTATGTTGTTTAAGTGTTTCCACTTTTTTAGTTTGTGCTTCTATAAGATTATCAATAGAGCTTAAAGTATTGGCTATTTTTTGCTGTTCTTTTGGTTTGGGGATTAATATATTTAATATTGCAAACTTTGAAATCCAATGTCTTTCATGATTTCCAACTTGATACTTAATCATCTCCATTGCTTCATACATAAATTTAATATCATTTTCTTTTTTTGCTAATAAAATTTTCATTGCTGATGATTTTGCTTTAAATGGAAAATTTACAAATTTTGTAGCTGTAGTAAAATCATCAAATATTATGATGGGTAAATTATCAGAAAAAATACCATGAGTCTCATTTGTATAACCTAAAATAAATGTTTTTCCTGCTGTTAAAACTGGAGTTTTATATTCATCATCATATGCCGTACTATCTACTAAATATTTTGTTGGTTGAAGATAATTTAAACAATCCCCTAATTTTTTCTCTTCCCAATCCCCACTAAACCCATCAAATCTCAATTTAGGCTTTTTCTCTCCATCTAATGGAAAAAGATTTTGCATCAAACCTTTTTTATATTTTTTAAGACTCTCTACTTTTTTATTTTGTGCTTCTATAAGATTATCAAGAGAGGTAAGAGTTTTGGCGATTTTTTCTTGTTCTTTTTGTTTAGGTAATGATATTATGTAAGTCTTAAAATCTTTTTGGTATAAGTGACTAATAGATGAACCAGCTGTTAATTTATCTAAAAATTTTTTAAATTGTATACTTAGAAAAGTATAATAAATAAAGCTTGTATTATTATCTTTTACTCTAATTCTAAAAATACCATTATTCAAAGTAGCTTTTTTATTTCCTATATCTTCAACATAACCTAATTTTCCTATAGTTCCATCTTTTGTAATTAATATATCACCTTCTTCTAAAATGATATGTTTATCTTGAATATATCTTTCATACTCTACATATTTAGCATTTAACCAATCAATTTGACCATTCTTAAAATCTGTTCCTGTAATTAAATAGTATTCTCCTATAGGTAAATGTTCATCTTGTCTTAAATTTTGCCAACCAATTCTAGCTTTCATTGAAGCTATAGTTAAAATTGGTACTTCCTCCCACTCCCCACTAAATTCTTTAAATCTTAGCGTTGGCACTAACTTACTCATCATACGCCTCCAATCCTGATATTTCTCTTCCCTTTGCCATTTTTCTAAGTAGAGGGCTAAGCTCTTCCATTAGTTCTAACTCTTTAAGTCGTCTAGCTTTCCACCCTAGACCTAGAGGTGCTAAGAGGTCGGTGAGGTCTTCAGCATCAAAGATATATCTATCTAGCACTCTATCTATAAATGATTGAAGTGATAAGAGTTCTAAATTATAATTTTTTGCTATCTCTTGTAGTTCTATGCTGTTTGTATTAGATTTAAACTCCTCATACCCTTTTTTGATGTTCTCTTCATTTAGGGCTGTATTCATCTCTAGGCTATTGATGTAGGCTATCATATCCTCTTGTTCTTCCATCATATTGGCATTTGACTTTAGTAGGTTTATGAGTTGTGTTTTACTCATTTTCTGCTTTGTGGCTTCTGCTCCTGAGTATTTGGCAATAAGCCCCATAATGTAATCATAATCAATCAAAGCAGAGGCAAAAAGTACAAACTCAAAATCAAGCTCTTCTACCTTATCAGAGACTTTTTCACCTTTGTCTCTTTTGTCTTGGAGTCTCTTGGCTGTCTCTATATACATAGACTTAAAAGCTCTTAGGGTGTCTTGTGGCATAGTCTGCTCTATGGCTTCTAACTGCTCTTCTTTTAGGTCTGTATATTGGTCTAGTTGTGTTTTGAGGCGTTGTATCTCTTTGAAAGTGTTGATAAACTCAGCTCTTGCCTCATCACCTTTGAGGTTGGCTATCTCGTGGGGTTGGTTTTGTAGTTGGTGAGTTACCATAAACTCCTCTAGCTTTTTAGTAGCCTCTTGAAACTTCTCTATGGTCTTAGGGGCAGGGGCTACAAGCCATATCTCTTTTGGTTGCTTACTGCTCTCTCCACTAAAAAGAGCAATAGCTTCATCAACAGCATCTTGTTGAGAGCGAAAATCCAATATATTACCATAGGGTTTAGTATCATTTAAGACTCTATTGGTTCTTGAAAAGGCTTGTATAAGTCCGTGGTATTTTAGATTTTTATCTACATAGAGCGTATTTAAAAATTTACTATCAAATCCAGTGAGTAGCATATCCACCACAATGACAATATCTAACTTCTCTTTGTGAGGCAAATCAGCATTTGAATATTTTTGATTTTTGATGCGTTCTTGTACATCTTGGTAATAGAGATCAAACTGGCTAATACTATGGTTTGTACCAAAAAGAGTATTGTAATCTTCTATAATCTCTTGAAGAGCCTCTTTTTTAATATTAGGTTCTTGTTTATTATCTTCTCTCTCTGTTGGTAAGTCCTCTTGTAACTGTTTTATCTCCTTATCTCCCTCAGCAGGAGGAGAAAATACACAAGCAATATTTAAATTATGCTCAAGCTCTTTAAAGTGTTTGAAGTACTCAATAGCATGATTTATAGAAGCCGTAGCAAGAACGGCATTAAATTTTTTGTTGGCTGTGGTTTGCTTATGTTTTTTTAGTATGGATTGAGCTATGAGATGACTAGAAAAACTTTTACCTTGTGTTGAAGTATTTGAATCCTCAGGCTTAAAATAATCAATATGAAAACGCAATACATTAGCATCTTCTATGGCATGTGTGATGGTATAATTATGTAACTCTTGTTCAAAAATATCTTTAGTAGTTTTAAAAGAGGCATTATCACCCTCTCTAATTATACTTTTAGCATTCTCTTCAAAGATAGGCGTACCTGTAAACCCAAAGAGTTGAGAAGCAGGAAAAAACTCTTTGATGGCATTATGATTTTTGCCAAATTGGCTTCGGTGACACTCATCAAAGATAAATATAATTCTCTCATTTGCCAGTGGTTTGAGTTGCTCTTTATAGTTGTTTTTATTTGTACTATCAAGAGCAAGACCTAGTTTTTGGATAGTGGTTACTATCACTTTATCAGCATAATCTGTGGAGAGTAATCGCTCTACTAACGAATGCGTATTTGTATTCTCTTCTACACAATTTTCTTGAAACTTATTAAACTCTTCTCGTGTCTGACGGTCAAGGTCTTTTCTATCAACCACAAAAAGCACTTTTTTGATACTCTCATTACTCTTTAGAAGAGTAGAGGCTTTAAATGATGTAAGCGTCTTGCCACTTCCTGTGGTATGCCAAATATAGCCATTACCTCTATTGTCTTCTATGCACTCCACAATAGATTCTACAGCATATATCTGATAGGGTCGCATTATCATAAGCTTAGACTCACTCTGGACTAGTACCATATAACGGTTTATCATCTCAGCCAATTTACATTTAGACAAAAAAGCATCACTAAACGCATCTAAATTAGTAATTTTCTTATTCTGCTTATCGGCATACTGATAGATAGGTAAAAATCGTTCATCAGTATCAAAACTAAAGTGCTTATTGTCATTGTTTGCAAAATAGTAAGTATTGCTACGATTAGATACAATAAAGAGTTGCATAAAACTCAAAAGTGTATGAGTATAGCCATTGCCAATATCTTCTTTATACTCTATTATCTGTTGCATTGCACGACGAGGGCTTATTTGTAGTGTTTTTAGCTCTATTTGTACAAGAGGTAAACCATTGAGAAGTAAAATAACATCATAACGGTGAAAGCTATCTTTTGTATTAATACGAAGTTGATTGATAACCTCAAAAGAGTTTTTACACCAATCTTTAAGATTGACAAGCGTATAGTGCAGGGGTGTACCATCTTCTCTCTCAAAGCTATTTATCTCTCTTAAAAGTTTGGAGGTTTTAAAGACATTAGGATTGATTATCTGTTCTAAAAGACGAGAAAATTCATTGTCGGTTAGTTTTACTCTATTTAACTCTTGAAATTTTTGACGAAAATTATTTTCAAGTCCCTTTTTATCTTTAATATCAGTACGATAATTATATTTTAGCTCTTGAAGCCTGTTGATAAACTCTATCTCTATTTGAGGTTCTTTTGTCATCGCTTATCCATAGTTTTATTTTTTAAGGGATTTTTATTATATTTTGGCTTCAAAACTGTAGTTTTATAAGTAAAGATAGAGAGTACAAGGTATGCTCTGGACTTCTCTATCTCTATAGTTTTTTATAACTTCAACTCACCCACTAGGTTCTTGATTCTCTCAGGCTGTTTTTTGCCTTCGATAATAAATCTTAGGGCATTTAATCGGATAAAGCCCTCTGCGTCTGCTTGGTTATATACTTCATCTTCTTCAAAGGTTGAATGCTCTTCGCTATATAATGACTCATCAGACTTTCGTCCTACTACCATTACATTTCCTTTGTAGAGTTTGAGTTTTACTTCGCCGTTGACTGTCTCTTGGGTAGCGTCTATAGATGCTTGGAGCATTTTTCTCTCTGGAGACCACCAAAAACCATTATAGATAAGTTTTGCATATTTTGGCATCAACTCATCTTTGAGGTGTGCCTCTTCGCGGTCTAGGGTAATAGATTCAATGGCTCTATGAGCTTTGAGCATAATTGTTCCACCGGGAGTCTCGTAACAGCCTCTTGCTTTCATCCCTACAAAACGATTTTCTACTATATCTATACGACCAATTCCGTGCTTGTTTCCATAAGCATTTAATGCTGTTAATAGAGTAGCAGGAGTCATCTCTTCACCATTAATAGCCACTGGGTCACCAAACTTATAAGAGATAGTGATATACTCTGCTTCATCAGGAGCATTCTCAGGAGAGACTGACCATAACCACATATCCTCTTCAGGTTCGTGATTTGGGTCTTCTAGTATTTCACCCTCATACGAGATATGCAAAAGGTTTGCATCCATAGAGTATAGAGATTTTTTGCCTTTTTTGTCTATCTCTATGCCATGCTCTTCAGCATACTTTAGAAGCTTTGTACGAGAGTTTAGATCCCACTCTCTCCATGGTGCAATCACTGCAATAGAGGGGTCAAGACTTAGGTATCCTAGTTCAAATCGTACTTGGTCATTCCCTTTGCCTGTAGCTCCGTGAGAAACCGCGTCAGCACCAGTAGCATGGGCTATCTCTATCTGCTTTTTAGAGATAAGAGGTCGTGCGATAGAAGTCCCCAAAAGATACTCACCCTCATAGATAGCATTTGCTCTAAACATAGGAAAGACAAAATCTTTTACAAACTCCTCTTTGAGGTCAAGAATATAGATATTCTCCTCTTTGATACCAAATTTTAGAGCTTTTGCTCGTGCAGGTTCTACCTCTTCACCCTGACCCAAATCAGCAGTAAATGTTACTACTTCACACTTATACTCATCTTGAAGCCATTTGAGGATGATACTTGTATCAAGTCCACCACTATATGCTAGTACTGCTTTTTTAATCTCTCTTTTTACCATTGTTTAGCCTTTGTGCTATAATATAAAGTACCGCGATTTTAGCATAGTTAAGCTTTATTCTAAATCCAAATATTATCAATAAGTCGCGTCTCTCCAACCCATACAGCTACAAGTATCATGGTATTTCCTAGTTCTACTGTTTGGATGGAGTGAAAATCTCTATTTACAAGGGCTATATACTCTATATCTGTCTTTTCTTGGAGGAGTTCTTGCATTTTATTCTTTATTGTATTACAATTTATTTCGCCAGAGAGTACAGTTTGTGTAGCAAGTTTGAGAGAAGCAGATATAAGCAAAGCTCTCTCTTTCTCTTCTTGTGAAAGATAAGCATTACGACTACTCAAAGCCAAGCCTCTCTCACCTCTAATAATCTCACAGGCAATAATCTCACAAGGAATAAAGTAGTTTCGTACCATTTGTGTAATAAGTGCAAGTTGTTGGGCATCTTTTTTACCAAAATATGCCTTATTAGCTGAAGAGAGGTTCAAAAGTTTCATTACAACCTGAAGCATTCCATCAAAATGTTCAGGGCGTTTTGTGCCTTCTAATACATACCCACCGCGTGCAGGAGCCATTATTTTGAGTTCATCTCTTTCATATATATCGTCTATGGTAGGCATAAAAAGTATATCTACACCAGCTAGTTCACATATTTTATAATCTGCCTTTTCTCTTCGGGGATAACTCTCTAGGTCTTCTCCCTCTAAAAACTGTGTAGGGTTTACAAAAATAGAGACAATTACTATCTCATTTTCTTCTCTTGCTTGGCGAATAAGAGAGAGATGCCCCTCATGTAATGCCCCCATTGTAGGAACAAATCCTATTGTACCTTGGTGGTTTTTTTTGGCATTTTGAAGCTCTTTTATACTATGGACTGTGAGCATATAAATCCTTGATTTTTTAGAATCATAGCCAAAAAAATATTTATATAAAGATAAGTTTGGCTACAATCGTATTTTTACTATATTTGAGTACAAAGGAGTGATTGAATGTCACAAACCCTATTGAGTGCTAGTAATATTTCTCACCGTTTTGACTATGAACTCTTTGAAAATATCAACTTTTCATTAGATGCCTCGTGTAGTACTGCGATAGTTGGACGAAGTGGTTGTGGAAAGTCTACACTTTTGCATATTTTCTCTACATTTCTCAAACCAACTTCAGGGAGTGTTACACTCTTGGGGCAAGATATATATACCCTCAAAGAGAGTAAAATAGAGCAGATAAGACGCTATGATATAGGGATTGTATTTCAGTTTCATTATCTTTTCAAGGGGATGAGTGCCTTAGAAAATATCCAAGTAGCAAGTATGCTCTCAGGGCAAGAGATAGATACCAAAATATTAGAACAACTAGAAATTGATATGCTTATAAATCAAAAAATATCCGAACTCTCAGGAGGACAACAACAAAGAGTCTCTCTAGCAAGAGTATTAAGCAAAAAACCAAAAATCATCTTTGCCGATGAGCCTACAGGAAACCTAGACAAAGAGACCGCAAAGCTAGTTATGGATGTACTCCTAGAGTATATCAAAAAAGAAAATGCCTCTTTATTACTCGTAACCCACGACGAAGAGATGGCATTTAGATGCAACCAAAGCTACCGCCTAGAAGATAAAAAATTAGAGAGAATCAAATGAATATAGACATCAATGCAATACTTTATAATGTAACCATGTTTTTTGTAGTCCTTGTAGGAGCATTCATCATCACCAAATTCCTATCCAAACTCGCAGGAGAGGATGTGGATGAGGATTTGAAAGAGGAGTAGAGTTGATGATGTTGAGTAGTTAATAATATATAAAGATATTTTAAATAAGTTATTGATATACTATTAATTAAGTAAAGTTTAATATAAAAAATTTGGAATGTAAAAATGATAAAACAAAAGAAAAATAATATTGATATGGAAGCACTAAGACAAAAAGCAAAAGAAAGAACAGTTAGAACACAAAATATAGAGTATACTCCCGAAATGATTCTTAAAAGAGTAGAAAGAGGAGAAATAAAGATTAATCCTGATTATCAAAGAAATCATAGATGGGATGATAAAACATCAGCTCGTTTAATAGAAAGTTTAATTTTAAATATTCCTATACCTTTAATTTATTTATCTCAAGATATAGATTTAGATGATGAAACTGGAGAAAATGTAGCTAGATATTCAGTTATTGATGGTCAGCAAAGATTAACAGCAATAGTTAATTTTTTTAATAACGAATTAGCTTTAACAGAATTAGAAACATTTGATGAATTAAATGGATTATATTTTAATGATTTACCAAATTTTTTAAAAAGAAGATTAGAAGATAGAGGTATTAAGTTTCTAAGAATTGATTCTACTGTTGATAGTGAGTTAAAATATTATATTTTTGAAAAACTTAATAGAGGGTCTGTAAATTTAGCACCACAAGAATTAAGAAATTCTATTTATAGAGGAGAATTTAATAATTTACTAAAAAAATTAGCTAAATATGACAACTTTAGAACTTTATTACAAATGAAAAATGAAACAAAAGTTAAAAAAATGGAAGATATTGAAATGGTTTTAAGGTTTTTTGCTTTTGCTTTTGAATCAAACTATCTTAGATTTAAAAATGAAGGACTAGAAAAGTTTTTATCTAAATATATGAAAAATATGAATATAAGACTTCAAAGTGAGAAAAACTTATTAGATGAATTAGAAGAAGCTTTTTATCGAATAATAGATTTTATTGTGAATAACTTTGGAGAACAAGCTTTTGCAAAATATAATAAAATAAATGTTACAACTTTTAATAAATCACTTTTTGATGCTTTAATAACTTCTTTATATACAAATGTTGATTTGAAAAATACTGTAATTACAGAAAAGTTTAAAAAAGAATATAAAGAACTTTTTAATAATACAACAAATACAGATAAAATAAACTACAGAATAGAAACTATTATTAATTTATTAAAAAAGCATAAACTTGCAAAGTAATATTAATCAATATATAAATAAGTTATCAGAAAGACATGATGAAATATCATTATTAATCACTCATGCAGAATCTTTATCCCATACACTAGATAGTAATTCTGAAAAATTATATATTTCTATTTGTCGTTCAATCTCAATATTATTAGTATCTCATTTAGAGGGGTTTATAAAAGATTTTACCAAAGAATTAATTTTAGATATCAATCAATTTATCCCATTTAAAGATATTAACGCTAAGGTAAAAAGACAATATGTGTCTTCTTTTTTAAGTAAACCTCCTAAAGAGCAAGCAAAACTTTATAATCAACAAATTAAAGAACTTACAAAAAAATTTGAGAATATAGATGATAATTTAGATTTATCAGAAGGACAACATATTAAATTGTCACATGAACCATTTTTGCATAAAGATAATAAAAATCCTAAAGCGAATGTATTGTTTTATATTTGTAAAAATTTTGGCATTGATAATATTTTTGCTTATTTGAAAAACTCAGAACTAGAAATTGTCTTTGAAAATGATAGAGTTGAAATAGATAATTTAATTAATGAGATTCAAGAAAAATTACACAATAGTACAGAAAATTATCCTTTTGTAATTAATTATGATGAATATAATTTAGAAAAATCAGCTATGACTAGAGATGAAAAAACAAATTGGGAATTATTTTTAGAAGATTTATTAAATACTCGTCATAAAATAGTTCATGGAGTGACATTGGAAAATATGAAAAATCATAATGAATTAAAAATTTTTGAACAAAAAACAATTTTAATACAGTATAGTATAATGTTGTTATTAATAGAAAAAAATTTTACATTAGAAGTTATCTAAGATGAAGTCATCAGGGAAGGCTTGTAGGGTGAATGAATTTAGAATTTACTTTTAAAGAAAAATAATATCTAAAACCACATGATTTGTTGGATATAGAGTATAGAAACCTAGAGCAGTTGGGATTGAATATTGTAGATAGAAGAGCTATATTTGATGTTTATTGTACTCTTGATTAAATACGCCACATTCGCAAGAATATGGTTCCGTATAAGGTTCAAGCTACCTTATTTAGTTGTTTAAGGAAAATTCCTCTTGCTCCATTTATATCTCTATCCACAATAATCTTACCATCAGTAATAGATTTCTTACCACCAAGCTTATCATCAATAACTCCGTCCCATGAACGAGTTTTAGAGGTGTAACTCTCATTGCAATCAAGGATATGCTTACCATATTTTTTAGCATACCATTTAACTCTAAGCTTAAACTCATAGTGACCAAGAGACAACATCTCTCTTGTCGTTCTTCGTCTAATTCTTCGCCCTTGCTTCCTTGACATCTTCTGAGTCTCAAAGGTCGGAAGAAAAATTACATCATAATTCTGAACTAAATCATAAGCCAATCGGTTATGCAAGTCCAAAAGCAAATTATCTTTTTTAGACTTCACTCTATCTATCTCTTTGTCAATTCCTCTAATTTTATCTTGATACCATTGCTCCTCATCTCTCTTAGTATTTTCAATAAGTTTTCTCTCTCCAAGAAGTTTATCTACTTTTTTCATTAGTGGGAAAAGTACCTTTTTGGCAAAATTATCTCCAGCAATAATAACCTCACTATCACTATAACAAGTTGCAAAAGTTCTAACTCCTGGGTCAATCGCCACACATTTTACATCGCCTTGGATTTCGGCACTAATGTCTATATGTTGTTGAACCTGAATGAACCATCTTCCCTTGTCATAAGATATGATACATGATTTATTTATCGCCTCTTGTGGGATAGTTTCTGTTAGGTGGATTTTACCTAATGCCTTAACAGCAGGGTTTAATCCTTTTGGCATTCTATCTATTGAAAATGAGTGTTTTGCACCTTTTTTACTTTTAAAGTTAAGTGATGCAAACCCCAATTTAGAGCCTTTGAGACGCTTATTCTTAGCCATTACAGCCTTAAATGTGGTCAAAGCTTGAAGTACACCATTGTCAACAATAACTGAGTTATATATAGAGTCACTCTCTTCTTGTTCAGCTTTGCATTGCTCTTTAATCTGAGGTCTTAGGTTCTTGAATTTACCATCTTCGTTAAGATATTTATCGTTTGTGTAACACTCTACAGCTAGGTTGTACGCTCGTCTATAAAGTGTTAATGCTTGATGATATGCAATGCTATCTTCAGGATAAAATCTAATCTTTTTTGATGCTGTTATTCTCTCTTTTTCGTTTTGCTGACCTTTTTCCGTAGTGGAAATTGCAGAAGCTGGTAATGAAACCGATAAGCTCGTTGCTATCAAAGTCTTCGGAGTCAGTACTCTTTTCCAATGAGATAATTTCTCCTCCGTGTAGTTCAGTAATCCATTTGATAAGCTTGAATCCATTTCTTGCGAGACGGTCTTATGTGGTAACCACAACTGTAACTGATTTTCCTCGCATTGCTGATTCCAATATGGTTTTAAGTCCTTTTCGTTGAAAGTTGAAAGCAGAGGCAATATCAGAGATAACTTCGTATCCTTTATATTTTTCTTCAAGTAATCTGATTTGGTTTTCAAGACTTGTTTTTTGCTTTGCTGAACTAACTCTGACATATATAAACCTCCTCTCTTTCATTTTTACTCTGACACGAATATGCCCACCTTCTAATAGTTTGAGGTGTCACGCCCTCAATCTTGGCAAAGTTTCCATGTTGATACTAGCATTTTAGAATTCTAGTAGATTATTGTTTATATTGCTATTAAATTTAACTGATATAAATTTGATCTTAAATCAAGACTAGATTACAAAGCTGTAATGGATTATGCCAGATAAGAAGCTAAAAATCTAAAAAAATCAGGTGTGGATATTCAAACTATAGTTGTAGTTACAAACTTACCCTATGATGAGATAGAGAGACTTTAATGCTCTCTACTTTGCTTGTGCAATAAGTACACCCTCTATTACTTTGTCTATATCTCCATCCAAAATTCCAGCTACATCAGAAAATGGTTGATTGCTTCTGGTGTCTTTGACTTGTTGGTAGGGGGCTAGGACATACGAGCGGATTTGGTGTCCCCAGCCGTTGTCACTCTTTTCTATACCATCAATAAGTGCCTGTTTTTTTGCCATTTCATATTCATAAAGGCGTGATTTTAGCATCTTCATTGCGGCAGCTTTGTTTTTGTGTTGGCTTCGGTCGTTTTGGCATTGGACTACTATGCCTGTGGCTTCATGGGTTATTCTGATGGCTGATTCTGTTTTGTTGACATGCTGACCACCTGCTCCTGATGCTCTGTAGGTGTCTATGCGAATATCTTTGTCTTCTATGGCTATATCTATATCATCATCTATTTCAGGCGAGACCATTACAGAGCTAAAAGAGGTGTGTCTTTTGGCATTGCTATCAAATGGAGAGATTCGTACAAGACGGTGTATGCCGTTTTCTATTTTGAGGTATCCATAGGCATTTTCTCCTTTTATCATAAAAGAGACATCTTTGATTCCTGCTTCATCACCTGCTTGATAATCTAAGCCTTCTACCTTAAAGCCTCGTCGCTCTGCCCATCGTAGATACATACGGTAGAGCATATTTGCCCAATCTTGACTCTCTGTACCTCCTGCTCCGGGGTGAATGGATACTATGGCACTGTTGGCATCGTGTTCACCAGAGAGCATCATGGTGACCTCTAGGGCTTCTGTTTTCTCTTTGAGCGTTTGGGCTTCATCATAGAGCATCTCTAGTGTCTCATCATCACCCTCTGCTTTAGAGAGTTCAAAGTATTCATGGGCATCATCTACGGCATCTTTTGCAATAGAAAATTTCTCTAGCATTCGT
The DNA here is from genome assembly GCA_016744805.1 of Sulfurovaceae bacterium. GTDB lineage: Bacteria > Campylobacterota > Campylobacteria > Campylobacterales > Sulfurovaceae > SZUA-451. The sequence goes on along the minus strand of JADGDQ010000013.1, from coordinate 35,176 downwards.
TCTAGTTTTGTCTTTTCCTGAGAGATTTTTCCTGCATTTGTTACATCAAGCCAGAAGTTTGCGTCTTCTTGCATTGTCTCTATCTCTTTGAGCCTTGATTGGAGTAAATCAGGCTTAACAATATTTTGTATATTCTCCATTTTGATAGAGAGTGTCTTTAGTAGTTCACTGTATTCATAAGCATCCATAAGTTTTCTTTACTCTTTTTTGATGCTATTTTATCTAAATGATAGTGAGGTTTTGGTTATAATAGGAAAACTAAACAAAATGGAAAAGATATGAATATAGAACAGTTAGACAAAGCATTTGTACTCCCTACTTATGCGAGAAATTATACAAATTTTGTACGAGGTGTTGGCTCAACTCTTTATGATGATAGCAACCAAGAGTATATAGATTTTGCAAGTGGAATAGGGGTAAACTCTGTAGGTCATGGAAACGAGGCTCTAGCCCTAGCTTTGTCTGAACAAGCCAAAAAAATAATCCATATCTCAAATCTTCAAGTGATAGAACCACAGGCAAAACTAGCACAAAAGATTGTAGAGCTTAGTGGCTATGATATGGCTCTATTTTTTGCTAATTCAGGAGCAGAAGCTAATGAAGGTGCTATTAAGATAGCCAGAAAATATGGTGAGACAAAGTTTGATAATAAACGCTATAAGGTGATTACCCTAGAACACTCGTTTCATGGACGCACCATTACTACAGTCAAAGCCACAGGGCAAGAGAGCTTTCATACTCCAAACTTCTCCCCATATCCTGATGGATTTAGCTATGAAAAATCAATAGAAGATGTTTATAAGGCTATTGATGATGAGACTGTAGCTGTATTGATAGAGCTTGTACAAGGTGAGGGTGGGGTAGAACCATTTGCCAAAGAGGAGATTCAAAAGCTAGCCACTCACCTTAAATCAAAAGATATTTTACTTATAGTTGATGAGGTACAAACAGGAGTCTACCGTACAGGAGAGTTTTTGGCATCAAATCTTTATGAGATAAGCCCAGATATTATTACTCTTGCCAAGGGTTTAGGCGGAGGTGTGCCTATTGGTGTGGTGATGACAAGTCACAAAGATATATTGAGTGCAGGTGACCATGGGAGTACATTTGGTGGTAATTATCTTAGTACAACAGCGGGATTAAGTGTATTGGATACGCTTAGTAATCTCTATGAGAGTGGTAAACTACAGGAGATGATGCTCTATTTTGAATCTAAACTCCAAGAGATAGCTACAGACTATAAGCACCTTTTTAGCAAAGAGGTAGGTTTGGGTCTGATGCGTGGATTGCGTGCAAAAGATAGTGATATATTGGGTAAAATATTGACTAATAGTATGAATGAGAGGCTTATTATATTAAAAGCAGGACGAAATACAGTTCGTTTTTTACCAAGTCTTACAATTAGCAAAGAGGAGATAGACGAAGGCTTTAAACGGTTTGAAAAGGCTTTATCTTTAGTATAAAAGAGCCTCCTTGATAGAGTTTTATTACTATTTAAAATAATAATTATTTTAAATAGTATTATTTATGAGATATATTACTTATAAAATGCTATAATATGCGGAAGTAATTAGAATTTGTATAGATACAAAAGAATAATTGCTAATTAACTTGATTAAGGATATGTTATGGATATGAAGAATATAGAAGCAGGACTTGAAGAGATACTTGAACTCAATGGAGCATTAGCATCATCACTATTTGATTGGCAAAGTGGTATGGTTTTGGGTATGGCTAATCATAGTAATTTTAATATTGAACTTGCTTCAGCAGGGAATGCAGAAGTGGTAAAAGCTAAAATGGCAACAATGAAAAGCCTTGATCTTCACGGAGATATTAAAGATATTATGATTACACTTAGTGATCAGATTCATATAATTCATGTATTAGCAGATAATCCTGAATTATGCCTCTATGTTGCTCTTGATGCTTCAAAATCAAACTTAGCATTAGCACGAAATAAACTCTCTACAGTAGCAAAAAGATAATAATATTTTGACTCAATCACTCTTGGAGTGATTGGGTTTTTACTCCTTGCCGTACTCTTCTACTATATCATTAAATAATATAACAGTGTTATTGAGTTGACTTCTTTGTGTCTGCTCTATGGCTACTATGGGTTCAAGAGATTGAGAAAGTAAAGATGCACCTATATCTTTGGCCTCTCTTTTGATTTGATAGGAGAGTTGCGTTGCCTCTTCAAATTTGAGTGCATGTACTCTGGTGTTCATAGCTTCTGATGAGTCTCTAAACTTATCACAAAAGTTTTTAAGTGCATTTTTATACGCCTCTTTATCATGTTCAAAAACTTTTAAGCCATCTTCTATACTCAAAACTTTTAAAAGCTCTTTATTCTCTTTGGATGCTAGTGCTGTAGTCTCCCAGAATATCTCTGCAGAGTGAAGGAATGAATCAAAGAATCTATGGTAGTTTTTGATAAGTACAAGAAATACTTTTTTATGTTTATCAATATTTTTTTCGATAGAGACAAGCGTATCTGCTATGGTCTGTTGTTTGTTTTTGAGAGCCTCTTTTTGGAGGAGTTTAGAAAGAGCAACTACATCACTATATTTTCCAACACCTATAAGTGATTGTATCTCATGTCTTGCATCTTTTATTCGTGCATTAAAACTCTGTTTTGGTTGAATATATTGAAGTAGGTATTTATAAAAGAGGTTGACATCCATAGGTTTACCTAGATGATTGTCCATACCTGCTTTTTTTGCTTCGGCTTTGTCTTTGAGTGTAACATTCCCTGATAATGCAATAATAGGTGTAGACTCATAGTTTTGATTTTTTCGTAAAATTTTTACTGTTTCATACCCATTCATAATAGGCATCTCTATATCCATAAATATCATATCTACAGATTCAATATCTTCTATTTTATCCAAGACCTCTTGACCATTATTAGCAATGGTTAGAGTAATACCTGTATCCTCTAAGAGTGCTACTATAATAGTTTGATTGATTTTATTATCTTCAGCTATAAGAACATGTGAGCCTTTTAGGGTTACAAGAGACTTTTTACTAATAAATTTATTAGATTTATCTGTGATTATTCTATCTTCTCCATAGAGTTTCAGCATAGTGCTAAAAATATTTTGGTGATTAAAAGGCTTTACAATATCTGCATCAACCTTTAGTTCTTTAATACTATTTTCACTAAAAACCTCTGTACTATGGTGCATAACTACTACTTTGGCATTGCACTCTTTGGCTGTAATTTTGAGTTCACACTCTAGTGCCAATGATTTATCTATAAATAAAATATCAAAATCTTGATTTTTAACATGATTTTCAAGGTCTTTAGTGGTAGTAGACTCTAGTGTCTCATATCCAAAATAGTAGAGCATTCTTTGCAGAGCATCTTTGGATTTTGTATTTTTATCAATTATCAAAACTTTTTTCTTATCCAAACTCTTTTGAGGAAGATTATAGCTATTCTCTTCTATTACCTCTGTCTCTATCGTAAAGTAAAACTCACTTCCTTTATTATATTGGCTTACTACACCTATACTTCCACCCATAAGCTCAACAAGCTGTTTGGATATCATAAGTCCTAGACCTGTACCACCATATTTGCGACTTGTAGTTGTATCTGCTTGTGTAAAGCCTTGAAAAATAGTAGCCACTTGCTCTTCTTTAAGACCTATTCCAGTATCTGAGACTCTAAATTCTAAAAACTGTTTCTCTTCAACACTTTTGAGGCGTTTTATAGAGAGAACCACTTCACCTTTCTCTGTAAATTTGACTGCATTACTCATAAGATTTATCAAAACTTGAGTAAGCCTAAGAGAGTCTCCTCTAATAAGTGTTGGTACACTTTTGTCAATATCAAATATTAACTCTATATTCTTCTCGTAGGCTTTAAAATCAATCATAGTTGAGACACTATCGAGTACACTATTGATATTAAATTCTATCTGTTCTATAGAGAGCTTTCCTGCTTCAATTTTGGAAAAGTCTAATATATCATTTACAATGCTCAAAATAAGATTGCCTGAAGTCTCTATCTTTGAGACATACTCATGATGTTTTTTTTCTAAATTATTATCAAGTAAAATATGGCTCAATCCTATAACAGCATTGATTGGTGTGCGTATCTCATGGGATATATTTGCAAAAAATTGATCTTTTGTCTCTCTAGTATAATTGATAGCCTGTATTCTATTGTCAAGTTCTGTAATTCTTTGATGGAGCATCCTAGCATTTGCTAGTTTGATACGGTCTTCATGTACCTCTTTACTTGCTTCATAACAGACCTGATATAGGTCATCATACTTCAATGGTTTGGCTAAACAGTAGCATACTTTTTGTCGCATCAAGAGAGCTAGTTGACTCTTTTTATACTCTTGGCAGATAACTACTATCATCTGTACTGTATTGAGTTCTCGTATTTTGGTTAAGATATTTATACTCTCCTCCCAAATAGTAATATCTATTATTACAATATCTGGAAAAGTTTTCAAGACATCATAATAGTGTAGATAATCGGTTATATCCTCCGATACTGTTACATCTTCAAAAAAGGGTGCAAGAGCTTGATACTCCTGTTCTTGAATTTTCGTCTTATTTTCAATATAGAGGACATTGAGTGGACCACTATAGGCAAGAACTTTTTCCATAACTACTCTCCTACTAGAGTTGATTCATATTTATCACTAAGTTCTTTGGCAATTAAACCTATTTTTGTACGAGCAAGTGCCATGTTTGCTTTTTGTGAATCAAGAATAATATATAAGCAGAGTTCTGGATGGCTATTGATAATATGTATGATATGAATTTGATCTGTTAGAGTGATTAAAATATCTTCTACTTGACTTTCAGGATTCGTATCATTTAACATTTTAAGAGTACTTCTCATAACTTTGCCATTTCCTTTTGAAGCAGTAGTTATATCAAAATTTACTTTGTTTTCTGTACCTAGGATAATATCATCTTCCCAGTCTATGATAGATGTTGCCATAGAGCCTTTTAACTCTAGTAATTGGCTAAGTGCATTGTTAATATCATCCTTCTCTATAGGTTTACTATTAAAGATTCTTTTGAGTAACTTTTGATAAAAAGAATTTACCTTGTATGACATATTAATCCTTCCAAATTTAATCGACTTTTATTATTTGATTATACTTTCAATCATATTGTTAATTAAAACAAGATTTGTTTTTTTGGCATTTGCTATAAGATAAAGATAGAGTTCTCTCTCTTGAATTACTTGAACATTATAAGTAATATGTATCTGCTCTTGGTAGGTAATAACTATACTTTGAATAGAGTTTTGAGTAGGAGAGTCTATGTCTTTTGCCATTTGTATTACTTTTTCAGTAATACCGTTGTTGAGTATAGATGCAAGGTCTACATTGAGGTTATTATTGCTCATTGAACCCAAAATAGTACCACTTTTTAAATCTATTAGCGAGACTGCCATAACACCATTAAGGCTAAAAGTATTATCTAATATATTTTCTATTTTACTCTTTTTTATATTATTCTTAATTAAAAATTTTTCTAAAAATCTACTTTGAAGTGCATCACTAGAGTTTGACATTTGATAATCTTTACAACTTTATTTTAAAGATTATCATACACTTATTTAATAAAATTTAAGAGAAAAAAATCATAGATTATTTAGAAAAGTATATAAATACTCTAAAAATAGAGACTATCTCTTTTTTAGTTACAATTTATGATACTATTTCTAATGAAAAATATTATATTAAATATTGCCCTACAACTCAATCGTTCTGCAAAGTATAAAACTATCAAACGGTATTTTGATTCACTTCTAAATGATTCTAGCAATCCTAATAAAAAATATTTTGATATGGCTATGATATTCTTAATTTTAAGTTCTATTTTGATTCTTATCTATGAAGTCCAACACTCTATAGCTCCTTGGATAGATTATTATGATATATATTTTGTCTCTGTAATTTTTTTGATTGAGTATCTTTTGCGTTTTTGGGTCTATAGTGATGTCCATAAGATGATTGTTACAGAGTATGAGGATTCTCAATTTTTGGGCAGAGAGTTCTCTCTTTGGAGACCATTGAAGAAGGCATGGAAAACAAAGCTAGAGTATATGAGAACACCTAGTGCTATTGTTGATTTTTTAGCGATTCTTCCTGCATATAGACCTATTAGGATTTTGCGTTTTTTTGTACTATTTCGTGTTTTTAAACTTTTGAGATATACCAAAAGTATTAATCAATTTGTAGATGTATTAGCCAATAAAAGATTTGAACTCTTTACACTTCTTTTTATTCTATTTTTTGTTATGGTTGTCTCAGGTATAGCTATTTATGTATTAGAAGAGAAATCTAATCCAAATATAAATTCTCTCTTTGATGCTATTTATTGGGCATTAGTCACTATCTCAACGGTGGGATATGGAGATATATCACCTATCACTACAGGTGGACGAATTATCTCTATTATTATAATAATTTCTGGAATTGCTATGATATCTTTTGCTACTTCAGTTATTGTATCAGCATTTTCAGAGAAATTAGGAGAGCTTAAAGAGCATAGGACTATTAATAAAATAAATAAAAATAAAATGTTTTTGATTATTTGTGGCTATGGTGAACTTACCAAACTATTTTTACATCAAGAGAAAAAGAGACTTGATAATTATGTAATTATAGATAAAGAGGCACAAAAAGTGCGAGAAGCTATAGCTGATGGATATTATGCTATTTGTGATGATGCAAGTAAGCATGAGGCACTGAGCCGTTATGATATAGAGTATGAAAAAATAACTCTTTTGTGTTTAACTCATAATGATATAGAAAATATTTATATTACACTCAATGCGAGAAGTCTTTCAAGAAAAATTACTATTATAGCTCGTGCAAGTACAAATAATTTGGTCAAAAAATATACCCTAGCAGGGGCTAATCATGTACTTTTACCCAATGAGATTGCTAATAGTATGCTCTTTTGGGCAATTAAAAATCCTATTATCTACAAAGCAAGTCATGCTATTTTGATGGGAAAACCTATAGCTGTGATTGATGAGGTACAAGTAAATAGTAAAGACAAACTTATAGGAAAATCTATAGGAATGATTGATTTTGAGGCTAGAAAGTTGCTTTTTATTGGAATACAAAGAGGAGGTAGTAAAGAAGATTTTTTATTTAATCCCCAGCCACAAACAATACTGCTTGCAGGGGATGTATTATTGGTGATGGGTATGCAAATTAGTTTGGATTACTTTAAAGAGATATATCAAAAAGAGTAGTCTCTATTCCTCTTTTTCATAAGCATCTAGCATATCCATTCGTTGCCCTTTATCATTAAATTTTTTTCTATAGTAGTTACGAATAATAGCAAAAGTCATCAAAAAAAAGAGTACCATAGCTATTATATAAAATATATCACCTATTGGCATAGTGACTCCTTTAGTTCATTTTTTATAGAAATTTTTTGAAATCCATCAAAGTTTTGACGAAGAGCCTCATAGGTTACAATACCTACACTTACACCCAAATTAAGACTCCGTCCTGCACCACCCATAGGTATCGTGATACATCGCTCAGGATTTGCCAAAAGAACACGCTCATCTATCCCTTTTGTCTCTGAACCAAAGAGAATATAGTCATCTTTCACAAAAGAGGCATCAAAGTAGATATTATCTGTTTTTGTTGTGGCTAGATGTGTATTATTATCTATTGGATGTGATTGCAAAAAAGTATCAAAATCCTCCCACACCACAAGATTGAGTTTATCCCAATAGTCTAATCCTGCTCTCTTGACAGCTTTATCATCTATATCAAACCCAAGAGGCTTAATAAGATGGAGCGTTGCATCTAGGTTGACACAAAGCCGTCCTATTGTACCAGTATTAGGTGGAATTTGGGGGTTTACAAGAACTATATTAAACATTTTTAATCCTAGAAGATAACAGTTTTATTCCCATGCACAAAGACACGGTCGTTGAGTACCAAAGAGAGGGCTCTTGCTAGTACAATCTTTTCTACATCTCTTCCTGCTTTTTGCATATCACGCCACTCAAATCTATGATTTACAGAGATAACATCTTGGGATATAATTGGACCTTCATCTAAATCACTTGTAACATAGTGTGCTGTTGCTCCTATGATTTTGACACCTCTTGTATGAGCCTGTTTATAGGGATTTGCACCGATAAATGCAGGTAAAAAAGAGTGATGAATATTGATAATCTGTCGAGGATAGCAATCTACAAAATCAGAGCTTAGGATACGCATATATTTAGCCAAAACAATATAATCAAACTCAAAAGTATCTAGTGTATTGATAACTTTTTCTTCATGCTCACTTCTACTTAGATTTTCTGTACCAATATGAATAAAAGGAATCCCAAAACGGTCAGTTAAATCTTTGAGGTCATTATGATTAGAGATAACAGCTTCTATATTGGCTTCAAGCTCATTAGATGCCCAACGAATAAGAATATCACCTAAGCAGTGTGACTCTTTTGTTGCCATAAGGATAATTTTTTTGGATTTTGGTTCTATGATACGAATTGTAGCATCACTAGGTAAGACTTGTTGCAGTGCCTCTTTAATCTCATCTATACTAAAGTCACCAGAGATAACCGTACGCATAAAAAATTTATTTTTCTCTTTATCTACAAACTCACGGTTATTATCAATATTGAGTCCACGATCATAAAATACCTTAGAGACTTGATATACAAGCCCTTTGGCATCTTGACAATCTATAAGAACCCGTGCTTTGTGTGCTATATTATCTTGAGGCATAGTCTGCAATAATATCACCCATTTGAGAACAAGAGACTATCTCTTTGGCATCAAAATCACCAATATCACCTGTGCGGTATCCATCTTGGAGTGCTTTTTTGATGGCTTCATCTATCTTATTGGCTGCTGCATCTTCGCCTAGGGCGTATCGGAGCATCATACTCGCACTAGAGATTGTAGCAAGAGGATTTGCTATGCCTTGTCCTGCTATATCAGGAGCAGAACCGTGGATTGGCTCAAAGAGACCCACGCCTTTGCCTGTACTTGCACTAGGAAGCAGACCAATAGACCCACTTAGCATACTCGCTGCGTCAGAGAGAATATCTCCAAATATATTTCCAGTAAGGATTACATCAAACTGCTTAGGGTCACGAATAAGTTGCATTGCTGCATTATCAACATACATGTGCGTTAGTTCTACCTCAGGGTACTCTACAGCCATCTCTTCAACTATCTCACGCCAAAATTGGCTTACTTCTAATACATTGGCTTTATCTACAGAACAGATTCTTTTTTCTCTTTGCATTGCAATATCAAAAGCAACTTTTGCAATTCTTTGAACCTCTTCTTTTGTGTAGACCATAGTGTTGTATGCACTCTCTGCTAAGAGTTCTCTAGGTTGACCAAAGTAGATTCCACCAGTGAGTTCACGCACAACCATTATATCGACACCCTTAATAACAGAGGCTTTAAGCGTAGAGGCGTTGATAAGTTCATCATACACAGTAGCAGGACGAAGGTTAGCAAATGTTCCCATCTCTTTACGAAGACCCAAAAGACCACTCTCAGGGCGGAGATGTCTCTCTAGGGTATCCCACTTTGGTCCACCAATAGCTCCAAAGAGTACACTATCACACTTTTTGACTCCCTGAATAGTCTCCTCAGGAAGAGGCACACCTGTCTCATCAATAGCAGAGCCACCTAGTAGCATCTCTTGATATTTTAGATTAAAATTGAGTGCAACAGAGACAGCGTCAAGTACTTTAATGGCCTCATCAATAATTTCTGGTCCAATTCCATCACCTTTGATCACGCCTATTTTATAACTTTTATTCATTCTCTATTACCTTTTACTGTGTTGGGTTGCAATCTCATTTTTGGCAAACTGTATAAGTCCACCAGCATCTACTAGCTCCTGCATAAAATCAGGAATAGGTGTGAATTTGTAAGTTTTTGATTGCGTTATATTGATAATCTCACCAGCATCCATATCTACCCTAATGGTATCACCCTCATCTATTTGAGCTGATTGTGGAAGCTCAAAGATAGGCAGACCCATATTAAAGGCATTACGATAGAATATTCTAGCAAATGTTGGTGCAATAATTGCACTAATACCTGCAGCTTTAAGTGCTATTGGTGCATGTTCTCTACTACTACCACAGCCAAAGTTTTCACCTGCTACAATAATATCGCCCTCTTGCATTTTACTTACAAAAGAGGGGTCAGCATCCTCCATAACATATTTTGCTAACTCTTTTGGTTCGCTAGTATTGAGATATCGTGCTGCGATGATCAAATCTGTATCGATATTGTCACCAAATTTCCAAACTTTACCTTGCAAGCTAAGTTCCTTTCAAACGATTATTTTTGTCATTTTAGCTAAAAAGTGAAAAATAATCAAATAGTTATCAAAAATCTTATCAAAAATCATGGAGATAGAGTGCTTTTATCTGAGAAATATCTTCTCAAAAGGAATTTTTAGAGTATTTGGGTATAATCTAGCGAATAATATAGAATATAAATAAAGTATAAAAATAATACGCATCTAATGATAAAAGGTTTCAAAATTATGGCAGCAAAAGAGATAATGAAACAGATAGAAGAGCTTTTTAAGTCAGTAAAAAAAGGGGATGCAATTACCTTTGAAAATATTGCAAAAGAGTTTGACAAACAGATGACTCTAGCCCAAGCAAAAAAGATACAACAACTCTCAAACGCCAATCAAGTAGAGATGGTATCTGCATCAGAATATGCAAAGTTTCTTACCGAAAAAGAGAGTAAAAAACGAACACTTGCTAGAAAAAAAATGGCAGAAAACAATATTAGAGATGATTTTGATTTTACCAAAGAGAAAGAGCTTTTAGAGTGGAGTAGAAGTGATAGTCCTGTTAGAATGTATCTACGAGAAATGGGAAAGATACCTCTACTAACAAAAGAAGAAGAGATCTTTTTGAGTAAACAGATAGAGAGTGGAGAGGATGTTATTATTGATGCTATCTGCTCTGTACCTTATTTGATTGATTATATTGTAAATTATCGTGAACCTCTTTTAAATAGAGAAAGACGAGTTAAAGAGCTTTTTAAGAGTTTTGAAGATGCTGGAACTAGTGATAGTGATGATACAGAAAAAGAAGAGAGTGTAGATTCAGATGCTCCTATTAAAGATAATAAAAGAGTTAAACAGGTAGTTGATAGCTTTAAACTTCTTGAAAAAAGTAAAAAAGATTGGATGAAAGAAAGAGATGAACTTATTAGAATCCAAGAGAGTGAAACTGATGAGATCAAAGTAGTCCATGAGCGATTGAAGGTTGCCTATAAGAAAGAGCAACTTAAAAAATCACTCCTAGAGTTGGGACCAACAAGTAAACTTATTAATGAGCTTGTAAAGGCTATGGAGACAGCACTTAAAAGTGATGATTCTTTTGATAAAGAGCTAAAGAGATTAGAGTATAAACTTCCACTTTTTAATGAACACCTTAAAGATAATCATAAAAAAATTCTTGATGATATTATCAACATGGATAAAGAAGATATAGCCAACGCAGTGCCTGAGACAACAATGGTGAGTACTTATGTAGAGATTAAGAAGTTATTTGAGACGCGTGAAGCGAGTAAAGATAGCTTTAATCTTGATCCAAAAAAGCTTGAAGAGATTCTCAATCAAATTCGCCAAGGGAAAACCAAAAGTGAAAGAGCCAAAACTCGTATGGCAAAATCGAACCTTCGATTAGTTGTCTCTATAGCTAAAAGATATACCAACCGTGGATTACCATTTTTAGATCTTATCCAAGAGGGTAATATTGGTCTTATGAAAGCTGTAGATAAGTTTGAGTATCAAAAAGGGTATAAGTTCTCTACCTATGCTACTTGGTGGATTCGTCAGGCTATTAGCCGTGCTATTGCAGACCAAGCAAGAACTATCCGTATTCCAATTCACATGATAGAGACTATTAATCGTATTAATAAGATTATTAGAAAACATCTCCAAGAGACAGGAAAAGAGCCAGATTTAGATAGCATCGCCAAAGAGGTAGGTCTCTCTGTAGATAAAGTAAAAAATGTGATCAAAATTACCAAAGAGCCTATTAGCTTAGAGACTCCTGTAGGAGATGAAGATGATGGAAGGTTTGGTGACTTTATTGAAGATAAAACAACCCTGAGCCCTACAGACTCTGTACTCAAAGATGACCTTAATAGTCAGATTGATGATGTCCTCGATCAGCTTAATGAACGAGAAAAAGCAGTGGTGCGTATGCGTTTTGGATTGTTAGAAGATGAGAGCGATAGAACACTCGAAGAGATAGGAAAAGCTCTTAATGTAACAAGAGAGAGAGTACGACAGATAGAGTCATCAGCTATCAAAAAACTCAAACATCCAAAAGTAGGACGAAAACTCAAAAACTACATAGAGGAGTAAGAGTGCAAAAGTCACTTGAGAGAGAACCAAAGATTTTTGCTCTTATTATCGGTACAGAGATTCTTAATAGACGCAGAGTAGACGCTCATTTTGATTTTGTCTCTACTCTTTTAGAGGAGTATGGACGCAAACTCTCTGGCTCTTTTATTATCGAAGACGACCCAGAACTTATTGTAAAAACCATACGATTTATTGACTCTTTGCCCAATAGTATTCTCTTTAGTTTTGGTGGTATTGGCTCTACTCCTGATGATTATACTCGCAAATGTTCAGCCATTGCCTTGCGAGATGGAAATTTGTATAGACACCAAGAGGCAGAAGAGATTATAAAAGAGAAACTAGGCTCACAAATCTCTCCTCACTCTCTCAATATGGCAGACCTCCCTAAAGGCTCTGCTCTTATTGAAAATCCTTTTAATGGTATGCCTGCATTCTCTTTGGATGAGAGATACTTTTTTGTTCCAGGATTTCCGCAGATGAGTCACCCTATGCTTACTAATATAGCTCTTGAACTCTTCAAAGAAAAACGCTCTTACTATCGCCACTCTTTGACAGCGAAATGTAGAGAGAGTGAATTAATAGAAGTGATGCAACAAATGCCACAAAGCGTAGATTTTTCTTCATTACCAAAATGGCAGGATGATGCTTGGGTGGTAACTATCTCTGTGGCTTCATATTATAAAGCTATTGCCAAAGAATCTTTTGCTTTGTATATAGAACACTTAGAATCAAAAGATATAGGGTATACGCTTACTGATGGAGTATAAAGAGTTACTTAGACATCCTATTATTGGGAGACTCTCACTTATTCAACTTATATCCTACTTTGGGACTTGGTTTTCTCAGGTAGCTATCTTCTCTATGCTTGTATCTTATGGAGCTGACGAGATTACTATTGCTCTTGTTGCTGCTATGGGAATGTTACCAGCAGTAATTTTGGCTCCTCTTATTGGTATTATAATCGACCGTATACCATTCAAAAGACTTATGATGACGCTTTTGGTTGTTGAGATAGTGATGACTTTAGGGTTTACTTTGATTAACTCTTTGGATATGGTTTGGATTTTGATGATTTTAATATTTATCCGCTCCTCCTCTGCATCTATGTTATTTTCTGCCGAGATGGCACTTTTTCCCAAGATACTCAAAGGGGATATGCTCAAAAAAACCAATGAAATCCACTCTATTATCTGGTCATTATGCTACGCTTCTGGTATGGCAGTAGGTGGACTAGCAACACACTATATGGGATTTGATACAGCATTTATTATAGATGCACTGCTTTATACTTTGGCTATATTTATTCTTTTGGGACTCAATATATCACTCAAACAAGAGATTCATACACATTCAAACTACGAGATGCTCAAAGAGGGATTTATCTATTTTCTAAGCAATAAAAAGATTATCCACCTTATATTTATTCACGCCCTCCTAGGTCTTACGAGTTTTGATGCTCTTGTTACACTCTTGGCTGATTTTGAGTACAAAGAGGTGATAGCTGTCCCTTTGGCTATAGGGTGGATTAATGGCACACGGGCATTAGCTCTTATGATAGGACCACTCTTTATTAGTAATCTTGTAGACAAAAAAAATCTACACTACTTCTTTGTACTCCAAGGTCTCGCTATTATCTTATGGGCATTTTTGGAATTTAATTTTTATATTAGTCTTATTGGTGTATTTTTTACAGGTATCTTTACTACAACGCTTTGGTCGTATACTTATCTCTTGATTCAAGAAGAGATAGAACCGCAGTTTATGGGACGAATTATCTCCTATAATGATATGTTTTTTATGCTTTTTAATGTCTGTGTGGCTCTTTTTATAGGCTATGCTAGTAAATGGGGATTGAGTTTACAAGGAATTACAATAGTGCTAGGAGTAGGATTTTTATTTGCTTCTTTATATTATTATTGGTTTAAAAGAGCCTACCTAGATTAAAGCCATACTTTCCATAGATTCTCTTCAAACATAGCTTTGGCATGGCTACAAAGGGGTGCTTGGATATGGATATACTTTTTTGTGATTTTGGCATGGTGGTAGAGTTCTATTTTTTTGTGTAGCTCTATAAGCTCTGCTACCTCTTTGCGGAGTACTCGGCTTTTTTTGGAAAGCACCATTACAATACAAAAGTACCCTTTTAGATCAACACCTAGATAGATAGTAATTCGTTTACGACTTCCTACTTCTTTGGGTTTAATCTCTTTAAGCGTTTTACAGATAAGGTTTTTGCTTCTCATATACTCTACAATATCTTTCATAATATCTCTCTTTTTTCTCTTAATGGGTGGTAATCATTGATAGTTTGGGCTAAGTTCTCTTTTTGGATATGGGTATATATCTGTGTCGTAAGCAAAGAGCTATGCCCCAAGAGGTCTTGGACTACACGCAAATCTGCACCACCAATAATAAGTGCCGAAGCAAAAGAGTGACGCAAAACATGCGGTGATACTCCTAGATATTTTTTGACTATCTTATACGCAGATATACGACTAAGGGGGTTACCTTTGTAGTTGAGCCATATATGGGAGCTTCTGATACCTTGGGCTTGAATATAAACTTCTAAGGCCTCTAAAGCAATAGGGGCAATAGGAACTACTCTCTGTTTTTCACCTTTGGAAAATCTAATAGTAAGCCAGCCATTGCTAATATCACTTCGCTCAATAGCAAGAGCCTCAGAGACACGACAGCCACTAGCATATAAAAAGAGTATTAGAGCATAATCACGCAATCCTATAATTTTGCTACGGTCTATATTATTTATACCGCTTATAATCTCTTCTAAACTTTGGTATTTTGGTAAGCCTTGGGGAATTTTTGCCATAGGTATAGTAATACGATTTTCTCCAAAAGATTGCTTATGACAAAAGTGAAAAAAACTATTGATAGAAGAGAGTTTACGATTGAGTGTTCGTTTGTTTTTAAAAAGAGCTAAAAAAGAGAGTATATCTAGTGTATCCAAAGAGAGCAGAGGTTTATTTAGCTCTTCTTGGAGTTGTTGGAGGTCGCGAATATAGAAGCCTATGGTTTGAGTAGAAAGTGCCTTATTGACACTTAAATACTCTTCAAAAGCAGTTATTAAATCGCTCACAGACTCAATTTATCAAGAGAGATAATAGTATTGTCTTTATATATTTTACGACCAGAGACAAAAGCAAAACTCTCAACATCACCTACATCATATATACGATGTTTTTTAAGATTGCTATCTATAACAATAAGTGAACCTTGTTGGTCAAGAGCATATACTTTTCCACCAAAAGCAGTTGCTACACTAAAATGCGCAAACTTAAATTTCTTGTAGGCTACTTGTTTGAGTGATGAATCCATTTTGATAATCTCACCAGCTTTTGTAAAGAGATAGATAAATCCTTTAGATATAGCAACCTCACTAATACCTTGTGTAAATTCACCCTCAGCTGTTCCTATAGTCATAACACGGTTAGGTGTTGCTGATACAAGCAGATTACCAACTCGTGAGAGGTAGATAACATTATTAAGTCTACTTTGTGAGCTAATATAGATAACTTTTGCATTTTCAGGATTATTCATATCCATAATCAAAAGTTTACCATCAAGTGTAGGAACTACTGCTAAGTTATCAATAAACATAGGTGTAGCAATTCTTGCATCTACAGCAAATGCATCTTGTGCTTTGTTTTCTACAAGTTTTGTATCTGTAGAAACTTTATAGATACCAAAAGTATTATCTTGTAAAAGATAGACAATAAGACCATTTTTAATACTAGCAGAGACTATAGGGGTTTGAAACTCTATTTTTTTGGATATTTTTTTACTTTTTTTACTTATAAGTAGTAGTCGTCCTGATTGATTGGTTGATAAAACATAAGAGTTGTTTTCACTCAAATATACTTCACCATCCTTCAAAGGAAATTTTCCTGAACTTTTTTTGCTAATATAAGTATGATTATCAAATGTTACACCATCACGAGTAAGATAAGTAGCTTCTCCTTGATGTTTACTAATAGCACTTGATGCACTAAGTGTCTGCTCTGGTTCAAAATATTTTTTTCCACTACAGCCTGAAAAGGCTAGAAGAACTAATAGAGTAAATATGCCAGATAAATATTTCATATTATTCTCCCTTTATAGTATAATGATTTAAAAGTTGTGCAACTGATGCTAAAGATGATCGTGAATCTACCATCTCTAGCTTCTCTTTAGCTTCTTTACTTTTACCATCTTTAATCTCATTATATGCTCTTTCGACCAAAGAGATATCTTTATAATACTCTGAACTTGTAGCACTCTTTGCTAGTATACTAGTATGGTACTTACTAATATCAGCTATTATGTTATTTTGGCTACTGTTGAGTGTTTTTAGTTGTGTTACATCTTTGGTTTTGACAGCTTGAGAGTATGTATATAGTTCTAAAAGCTTAGGATTATTCTCTTTGAGCAATGCTAAGGCTTGGCTATTGCTTGCATCTTTTTGGAGAACAAGTAGAGCATTGTTAGCTAAGTTGAGTTTGGAATCAGCCATATTTGTAGCTATGACATTTCCTGCAAATGCTATAATCCCTGCACCAATAAGACCCCATAGGGCAAATTTATATTTATTATAAAGTGTTTCAATCTTCAAAGCACTCTCTAGTACTTTTTCATCAGCACTTAACTCTTTTTTTACATAATTAATATCATCTTGAATACTCACATGCTCTCCTATTGTTTCTATGGCAAAATTAATCGTTTATTGTACCCAATTAACTATTAATTTTAGTAAGCATACCATAAAAAACAGCTCTATCATCAAAGGAAGAATTAGGTAAAAACCTAGAGAGATACTCTCCATCACCACCAGTAAAATAGACTTTTTTATCTTCTTGATGTTTTTGAATAATAGCTATAATAGGGGCAATAACTCCATAACTTATCCCCTCTCTTGTAGAAGTAGGCAGAGTGTTGAGAGATATATCTTTTTGGAGTGTACTCTCTAACACAGGAGATATAGAGGCATAACTTTGCAAAGTAGCTTTGAGTCCTGCTAAGATAAAGCCCCCTTTATAGCGACCATTCTCCATTATATCTATAGTAATAGCAGACCCCGCATCCACAAGCAGAGCATTATCATAGGCGAGGCATAAAGCTTTTCTATCAACACCCATACCACTGTATGCTCCTTTAAGAGTTATCAAAGATGAGATGTTTTGCCAGAGTGTACTTTTTTGAATCTCTAACTCTACTTTTTGATTGACACAGATATATTGAATCCTCTTATCTGCATAGAGTTCTATAGCCTCTGCGTACTCTAGGTGTTCTACACTAAGACCATTATAGATATGTATATGTGTATTGCCAATATCGGCTAGAAGAGGATGTTTTTTCATTTTGCTCCAAAGCTCTATAAGAATCACTTTTTAGCATAATTATATCATCTCCTAAGATATATTAAGATAACATATTTACACTATTTCAGGTTCTAGGGGTCTGATGATGCGTAATGTGTAGCGAAGTATGAGCTATGCATTATGCATCGTCTGACCTCCCAAAAGGGCAACCACAAGGGATTGCCCCTACGGAATATTTTTTTGTTGTAGGGGTATCCCTTGTAGGTATCCTAGAGATCAAGCATTACTAAGAAGAGGCTTTATGAAAATCAGAAAAATAGAAACCAAGATACTCAAAGCTCCACTTAAAAAACCTTTTCAAACGGCTCTACGGCGTGTGGAGTCTCTGGAGGATATTGTGGTGCTTGTCTATACAGATACAGAGCATATAGGGTATGGAGAGGGGTCGCCTACGCCAGTGATTACTGGGGAGACAAAAGGGACGATGTTGGCAGTAATAGAGTATATTGCACCATTTCTACTCCATAGAGATATAGAGGAGTTTGATGCTCTTTTGGATACGGTAGAGAGAACTATACTCAAAAATACTACAGCCAAATCAGCACTTGAAATAGCCCTCTATGACCTAAAAGCCAAAAGCCAAAACCAGCCTCTTTATACAATGCTAGGAGGAACGCAGAGAGAGTTTCAAACAGATATTACTATTAGCCTAGGGAGTGTAGAGCAGATGGTCTCTTCTAGCCTAGAGGCATTGGCATTGGGCTATAGAGTACTCAAAATAAAAGTAGGTGAGACTCCACGCAAAGATATAGAACGAATAGAAGCAATTTATAAATCTGTACCCAAAGATATAACTCTAAGAGTAGATGCAAACCAAGCATGGTCTGCCAAAGAGAGTGTGCAGATATTAACAACCCTAGAGAGTAGGGGAGTGGTATTAGAACTTGTAGAACAGCCAGTAAAAGCAGAGGATATTAGAGGATTACAATATATAAAACAGAGAGTCCAAACACCTCTTTTGGCAGATGAGTCTCTCTTTACTCTAGCAGATGCACGCTCTTTATTAGAGAATAATTGTGTCGATTTTTTGAATATCAAGTTAGCCAAATGTGGAGGCATTCGTAACGCTCTAAAGGTAGCAGATATAGCAGATGAGTATGGAGCCAAATGTATGCTAGGGTGTATGTTAGAAGGAGCCATTAGTGTCTGTGCAGGAGTGCATGTGGCATCTGCTAGAGCCAAGACTATTACAATGTTAGACCTTGACGCGGTGAGTTTATGCCAAAACACCCCCACCCATGGAACAGTACAATTTAACGAATCAAAAATACTCCTCTCTTCTGCAATAGGTCTAGGGATAGAGTATTAAAAGATGAATCAATTTTTTGTTGCAGACTATGAGATAAACTCTATAAAAAGCTCTGTTACTCTTTTCTCATCATTCATATCTATCTCTTCATCTTTTTGAGATAAAAATTTTATAAAAGCCTCTATTATCTCATCTTGTTTATTATCATCTGTATGCAATTTTTGCTTTATAATTTTCAAATTTTCCTTGGCACTCAAAATATGAGGATGGTTAGGTGGTAAAACCCTCTTCATAGTTTCTATAGCTTTTGTCATAAACTCATAAGACTTTTGATACTCTTGTGTATGATAATAAAATGTCCCAAGATTATTATAAGAGGTAGCCGTAGAGGGATGATTTTCTCCTAAGCTCTCTACTTGTATCTTTTGAGCTTTTAGATAGAGAGGTTCAGCTTTTTCATACTCTCCCATAGCACGATAAAGCCCTGCAAGATTATTATAAGAGGTAGCCGTAGAGGGATGATTTTCTCCTAAGCTCTCTACTTGTATCTTTTGAGCTTTTAGATAGAGAGGTTCAGCTTTTTCAT
>JADGDQ010000013.1:0-15479 GCA_016744805.1 Sulfurovaceae bacterium | reverse complement strand
ACTCTCCCATAGATTCATAAATATTTGCCATATCTCCTATATATCTAGCTATTTTTTCATTTTCTTGCTCTTGTCGTCCCAATATATGTAATAGGGCTTCTAGGTAGATGATATTTGAGCGATTATCTACAGCTGTTTGGGCATCTGCACTATTGGCTATACTTGAAGAAAAATATTCAAAGATAGGGCTTATCTCTTCAGATGAGGGGAGGTGTTTTGTCCATAGATACTCTTTGATGATTTGGTGAAGTTTGAAGCCATTTTTGCTTTTGCTTAACCACCCCATTTGTGAGAGTCTGATGAGGTCTATTTTGAGATTTTTTTCATCTTTGAATATTTCTTGAAGCCTATCAAAGTTAATCTCAATAGAAGGAAAAGCACTTAGTAGTTTGATAAGTTTTTTAAGGTTTTTATTAAGGTCTCTTTTGAACTGCTGTTTAAATCTATGGTTAATATGCTTTTGTAT
The DNA here is from genome assembly GCA_016744805.1 of Sulfurovaceae bacterium. Lineage (GTDB taxonomy): Bacteria > Campylobacterota > Campylobacteria > Campylobacterales > Sulfurovaceae > SZUA-451. The sequence continues at coordinate 15,013 of JADGDQ010000013.1, read as the reverse complement.
ACTTTTACTATCTTGTGAGTATATCTTATAGAGGTTGCCATTTTTTATCTCCTTTTTTAGCTCATCTAAACTTAAATATCCCTCTTGTAAAGATTTGGCTGTGAGATTAATCAAAAGTGGGTGATTGTCCAAATACTCTAATATATCGCTTATATCTTCTGTTATTTGATAAATATCAGAAAATAGTGCTTTGGCATCTCTATCGTTGAGTGTATCTAAAGTGAGTTGGTATCTTGTATCTAAGTTTGTAAGTCTTGTGGTGATAAGTATATCAAAGTTGCTATTGAGGAGTTTTATCTTCTCTAACTCTTTTTTATTTTCTAAGTTGTCTATGAGTATAAGGTTTTTGTGAGGGAGTTTTTGAAGTTCTCGTATAATATCATCAAAACTACTATCTACATCAAGCTTCAAATCTTTACTAAAGTTTGCTACAAAGAGCGTCTCTAGTGAGCTATCCTCTTGGCTATCAAATGCTATAAAAGCGATATACTTATATCTATTTTTGTATCTATGAAAATACTCATTTGCCAACATACTCTTACCAATCCCACCTATACCATTGACGATATATGTTAAACTCTCTTGATTTAACTGCTCTTCTACTCTTATTAAATCCTTTTCTCTACCAATAAAACTTTCATTTTTGGAGGGGATAGTACCTAATTTTTTTGGGGTATATCCATTTATAATAGGTGTTTGTCTAAGAGACTTTACTTTATCTATGAGAGGTTGTCCATAGCTTTCAAATCGTATCACTTTTATCTGACGATTAAGATGTGACGCATCTACACCTTTTTTGAGTAATACATAATGCTCATGGGTGTTGCCTCCAAATATATTGATAATATGGTTAAGCTGATTGACGATAAACATATCATCTAAAGAGAAACCAATAAAAAGCAAAGAGTGACTTGTGATAAAGTGTTGTAATGTATGAAGAGCTGATTTATATTCACTATCATTTATATTATCTGTGTAGAGTTGCTTATATTTTTTTGTGCTAAGTATAATATTGTTTATATTATTAATATTACCATGTAAGTTCCATACAGTAGGTGAGCTTATACCATCACGAAAAGCGTTACCTTGTTCATGGATACTTTGTATATCCCAATATTTTATATTTTTATCTTGTGATGCCTTGTGTAAGATATTATCATAGTTAGTCGTGATAATAAGTTTTGATCCTAAACCCCAAATAGATTGAGGTAGCTCATAGCTTTTATCTTCAATAGTATTATAATCAACTGTTAGATGTGTTTTAAGATGTTTATTAAAGTCATTTACGGTTAGATACGCTTCTATACTATCAGCAATCGCTAAATAACTCATAGGTTTATTTTTAAATCTTTTTTTAATATCTTCTACGAGCTTTTTTTCATCTTTAGATTCTCTTTGTCTATACTCTTCTTCCATAACGGGGATAAAACTCTCTAGTAATCTACTCCAAGAGGGAAAAAGTGAATTTCCTTCTTTATCTTTTATTGCCATAGAAACCCCAGCACCTACAAAAGGGATAACTTTACCTTCTGCTATAAGTTTTTTTAACTCTTCTTCCATAAGATACATCCTCTATTTATAGTTGCTAGATTGTATCTAAAATTATTTTATTTTTAGAAGTCTTGCTAGAGAGGTCTATTATTAAAACTAGCAAGAGCCAATGCATAATGCATAGGTGAGCTACGCATTATGCATTATCAGACCCCGAAAATGGTGTGGAGACTTTTTTATTTTTGAGTTAAAAGTTGAAGCTTTTAGAGAAGTATGTTATAATCTATAAATTATAAAAATAGAATGAGTTATATGAAGAGTCAAACAAAAACGCAACACTTTAGCAGTCCACTCTACCTAGAGAGTGGTCGTATCCTAGAACCCTATCACATTATATACGAAACCTATGGTACTATCAATGCAGATAAGAGCAATGTTATCTTAGTCTGCCATGCACTCAGTGGTTCACACCATGCAGCAGGTACTTATGAGGGTGACCGTAAACCAGGGTGGTGGGATGGATTAATAGGCTCTAAAAAAGCCATAGATACAGATAAATATTTTATTATTTCAACCAATGTCATTGGAAGTTGCTTTGGATCCACAGGTCCGATGAGTGATAATTATCCTAGTCAAGCACCATATCGTTTGAAGTTTCCTGTTGTTACTATCAAAGATATGGTACATGCCCAAAAACAGCTTCTGTCTGATTTGGGTATTTATCACTTAAGAGCTATTGTTGGTGGGTCTATGGGGGGTATGCAGGCGTTGCAGTTTGCCGTAGATTACCCCAACTTTGCCGATGATATTATCTCTTTGGCTGCTACTTATGCCACACGCCCTTGGACAATAGGGTTCAATAAGGTAGCCGTAGAGGCTATACGCAAAGATCCAAGATTTATGAATGGAAACTATGAAAAGGATGCTTTTGTAGAGGAGGGGCTAGATGGTTTGGCTATTGGGCGTATCGCTGGGCATATCTCTTATTTATGTCCTGATGCTATGGATAATAAATTTGGACGCAATTATGTAAATAATGATGGACTGTTTGAACTATTTGGTCGTTATGAAGTAGAACGATATATGGAATATAATACTTCTAATTTTAGCAAAAATTTTGACCCATTGAGCTACCTCTATATTGTCAAAGCGATTAATACCTTTAATTTAGCAAGAGGGTATGACTCACTCTATGAGGCGATACTACGAATCAAAGCAAGAGTTCATCTGATTAGTTTTTCCAGTGATTACCTCTTTTTCCCTGAGGAGATGGAGCATATTCATAAGATGATGCAACGCAACAAGCAAGAGAGTAGTTATACACAAGTAGAAAGTACTTATGGTCATGATGCTTTTTTGGTAGAGTTAGATAAGTTTGCTGGTGTTATAGAAGAAGTATTTAGTAAGGATAATTAAATGAAAGCAAAAAGTTTTGAAGAGAAGCTCACACACTCTAAAGAGATTCTAGAGAAGTTAATGGATCAGGATATTTCCTTAGAAGAGAGTATCAAGCTCTATGAAGAGGGACTCAAAAGTATTAAGGATGCACAAACTCTTATAGAAAAAGCAAAACTCAAAATAGAGACTATAGAGAATAAAAATTTAGGGGTAAGCGAGTGAAAGAGTTGACCATAGGTGCTTTGCAACTTCCTACGCTTGGAATGAATGCTACTCGTTTGGAATTTTATCTTAAAAATGCACAGCAAAGAGGTGCTAGAGTAATGCTTTTAGGTGAGTATGTTTTGAACCACTTTTTTAAAGAACTTATCAAAATGCCAAAGAGCATGGTTAAAGAACAGAGTACAAAACATGTGGAATTACTTAAATCATTGGCAATTAGATATGATATGATTCTTATTGCTCCTATTATACTTATTAAAAAAGATGGATACCATAAAACTATTGCTAAAATTACGGCAAAACAAGTACTCTATTATGAACAACAAATACTTATTCCTTATACCCATTGGAATGAGAAGAAATTTTTTGAAAATCCCATTGCTCCACTTAAAGATCCCATGACATTTATTGTTGATGGGTTTAAAATTATGGTAATGTCAGGGTTTGAGATGCACTTTGATCCTTTTTGGGAATCAGTTATTGCCAAAAAAGCTGATCTTGTACTCTTGCCTACCTCTTCTACTTTTGGATCTCATAATAGATGGAGAGAGATTATCAAAACGAAAGCATTTTTACATGGCTGTTATATTTTGCGTGCAAATCGTTTGGGTGAGTTTCAAGAGGATGATATAAAATGGAAGTTTTATGGTGATAGTATGCTTGTAAATCCAGAAGGTGAAGTAGAGATGATGCTAGAAGATAAAGAGTCTATGCTTATTGAAACTATAGAAAAATCACTTATAGTAGAACATCGTAAAAATTGGGGATTTGAAAAAGAGTTAAAAGCGAGAGAATTATGAAACAATCAGAATATTTTACCCGCCAAATTCAACTTTGGGGTAAAGAGACTCAAGAGAGTCTTGGAGAGAAAAAGATAGCAATTATCGGTAGTGGTGGCTTGGGATGTACTTTGGCATTGGCTCTTGGTACAAGTGGTATAGGCTCTATTGATATGGTTGATTTTGATACAGTATCACTGCATAATATTCATAGACAAGTAGCATTTACCCTTGAAGATGAGGGGAAAAATAAGGCAGAAGTTGTAGCTTCTTTGCTAGAGAGTAAAAACCCTTTTGTTACAGTAAGAGCTTTTGATATGAATTTTGATAGCTTTAAGGTATTGGATAATAGTTATGATTTGATACTTGATGCTACAGACAATCTTCCTGTACGAGAAGAGATAGATAAATATGCCAAAAAAATAGATATACCGTGGATTTATGCAAGCGTAGAAGAGTTTAATGGTCAAGTTTGCTTTTTTGAAAAGGCTGGGTTTGGAGTTTTTGCAGTGAGTGATCATACACCAGCAGGAATAACAGCACCTATTGTGATGCACATAGGCTCACTCCAAGCAAATCTAGCTTTGCGATACTTGGCAGGTTTATCTGTGGCAAAAGATAAGCTCTATTATCTTTATTTTAATGATGATGGTGAGTTGGTTACACAAAAATTTGGAATGCCAAAACTATAAAAAGGAGATAAAAATGAAAATAAAAATTATGAGTATACTTACAGTAGCCATGATACTACTATCAGGTTGTACTCAAGAAACACAAAACTCATTGAGCCGTTCTATTCAAAACTGGACAGGAACTAACGGAGTACTTGATATTTATGCAGGGAATACTCTAGTAAAAAGATTTATAAAAATAGATAAACTCTCAACAGCAACAGGAACAAATGATAGTAAATCACGCCCATATCGTTATGGTTATGGCTATGATGACAAAAATCTAAACCTTATAGTAGACAATAATGAGAAAAAAGTCTATTTTGAGTTTTCAGATTACTCAACAAGTTATATATTCTACGAGAATAATTCAAAATAATACAAAGGACATAAAATGAAATTTATTGAAAGTAAAGAAGCTCCCCAAGCAATAGGACCATATTCACAAGCAGTAGAAGTAAATGGTATGATATATACCTCAGGACAAATAGGACTTGATGAAAAAGGGATAATGATTGCTTCAGATGTAGAAAACCAAACACATCAAGTCATGAAAAACCTCTTTTATGTTCTAGAAGCTGGGGGAGCTCACTTTAATGATGTTGTAAAAACTACTATATTCTTAGCAGATATGGATGATTTTGAAAAAGTAAACAAAATCTACGCACATTACTTTGGTATGCACAAACCAGTAAGAAGCACAGTAGCTGTCAAAACCCTCCCTAAAAACGCTTTAGTAGAGATAGATTGCATAGCACTTGCTAGTGCAAATGTACATTTTTAGGAGATATTTATTCTTTAGAATTTTTATAAATATTTAGGCTAGGGATAAGTTCCCTTGCCCTATTTCACACTCTATCTAATTTTAATTAGACTTGAAATTCTCTATATGATTTTTCAAATGCTCTTCTAGGGCTAATTTATATTCAGCTAGAAAATACTCTACAATTTTTTCTTTCTCAGAAGCTAAATCTGCTCCTGTATCAAATGAAGAAGAAGCCATCCAAGCATTAAACCTTGCTGCCCCATACATAAAAGAAGCACTTACTTCTCCTTGAGTTATCTCTTCATCTAATTGACTATTTGCTAGAGCTATAAGTGCATCTGCTCTTTTTAAAAAACCATTATCATTTGTACTCATTTTAATTTCCTTACTATTTTGGTTTTGTTATTTATATCAACTTGTTTGACTCCTTAAGGTAGTACCTTGTGTAGACTAATATATAATATCAAATGGGTTTTGTATTTAAAGAAAAAAAAGTAAATTGGGTTCCCCAACCTTGTATGAGATATAGATACTATAGTACAACTTAGAGAGTTTGTAAGCACTATACTATAGCACAAAGAGCCATCTATTATAAACCGTGTGATACAATAAAGGTAACTTATTTTGAGGAGATGTGATGAGGATAGTTTCGGATAATTCGGAAGTTTTAAAAGAGTTAGAGAGTCGTTTTGAGTCTTCAAAAATACAAGTAAAAATAATTAAAGTTCCAGCAGATAAAACAAAAAAAAGTGAAGAACTAGATTTAGTAAAACTTATTATTGAAAACCCTGATGAAAGTATACAAATTATAGAAACTATTATTGAAGAAGTTAGATCTCTTTATAATCAAGAACATATATATATTGAAACTAAGAACGGAGACAAAATACCATACGCTATTTATAAGAATATGTCACTTGAAGAAAAAAGAGAAAAAGATATTTTTAAAGCATAGGTGGAGACTTGAAAAATATTGCTTTTATATGTAGTGGTAATGATGAAGGACTCCCCTCTTTGGAGCATGACAGAGAAGCAATATATAGAAAACTATCGGCATCATCTAAATGGCATACACCAATTTATAATAACTCTTTAGCCACATTTTCAAATTTTATAGATGAATTAAATAAATTTAAAGATGAAAATGTAGAAGACTTCTTCTTTTATTATACAGGACATGGACAAAGAGAAGGAGTTTTAACAAAAAAGCTATTTGTTGAGTTTACAAATGAAAAACCTCGTAACTTAGAAGACTTTATTACATATATTTTTAAAATATTAAAACCAAATCGTATAGCTCTTATTCTTGATGCTTGTTATAGTGCAACTGCTATCCAAACAGTAGAGTACACACTAAATTGCTCTTTTGAAATTATATCTTCTTCAGGTGAAGTTGAAAAAAGTGATAGTGTTAGTAGTTCTAATCTAAGTCTTTTTACAGAATATTTTATAAAGGCTTTAGATGAGCTAGAATACGATTATAAAAAGATAACTCTTGAAGCAATAAAAAACTCTCAAACATTTAAGAGCTACCCTAAAGATTTTAAGTATGCTTACCCAGCAACAGAGTATGGTATGATGGAAATAGCAACACCAAGAGGTGAAAAGAGACATTTAGAGAGTGTGCAAAATAATCTAAAAAAGATTATTGACTTAGATACACTTCGTCTCTATGCTAACAATCTTCTATCTACTTACTTTAAAAGTGTAAATTTGTCTAACATGGACTATGATAAAATTGTAGAGCATCTCTATGATTTGCGACAACCACTACTTTGTTTACTTCATAATATCAATGCCGATATATTATATCAAGACCTTCAGTGTTTAAGGCTTGAGTTTAGTGAGTATAGTACAGCAAAATGTTGCACTTTTGAGGAGATGGAGTACAAAGAGCTCAATCTTTTACTCACTTTTGAAATCCCTGATGATGATATTTCGCGTACAAAAGTCACTTTTTGGGAGTATAAAGAGCCACATGCCATTGAGAAAAAAGATTTAGAAGTAGACTTGACTAACAATAATAATCCTATTGATTTAGTGGATGCAATATTTGATTTAGTAAATATCTCCCAAGAGAATGTATTATTAGAGTTTATTATGCCTTATGAGCTAATAGATATAGATATCACATCTTGGACAAAAAGTTATGATGAAAGTCTTGTAGAGACATTTCGAGTAGTTCGTAGAATTGCAGAGCGTATTGAACGCTATAGAGATGATGAGTGCAAATTAAAAAGTTGGGAAGATTTTTGGGGATATTATAAACAAAGTAAAGATACAAAACTTCATCTAACAAAACTTCCTAGTGATAAAAAAATACGATATACATATTTTAAAGAGACTCCCTATATTCGTTTTGATGAAAAGATAACAATAAATGAGTATAAAAAATTGATTAATACAACAGCTAGTATTGTCTTAAGCCCCAATAAAAAGACGACAAAACAACTGGATGAATATTGTTCAGATATGCAAGATATACCTTTGGGAAACTTAGTAGAGAAGAGTTTTGAATCCTTTTGTGATCTGCCACATATATTAATATGGGATAATCCAAGCAGACAAATACCAATAATAAAAGAGAATAGAGGAGAATAAAATGGATAGTTTATATGATGGTAACAAAAAGAGTAAAAGTGATTTAAAGTTATTTCTAAAGAACAATAAAGCTCCTAAATGGAGACAAAGAAATGAAGATGATGGAAAAGACTATAACCCCTCAGAAGAGGAGCAAGAGATAGTCAATCTTGCACTCCATTTACGACGACCTATTTTACTTGGTGGAGATCCAGGAGTAGGTAAATCCTCCTTAGCTAAATCTGTTAACTATACTTTGGATTGTGGTACACTACTGCATTGGCAGATTACGACACATAGTCTCTTGCAAGAGGGGTTATATGAATATGATGCTGTTGCAAGATTACAAAATGTAAAAGATACAGATGAGGATAACAGACCTATAGGTCACTATGTCACATTGGGTGCCTTGGGTTCTGCATTCGTTTCTGAGGATATGAGAGTAGTGTTGATAGATGAGTTGGACAAGAGTGATATTGATTTTCCAAATAACTTACTTCATGTACTAGAAGAGAGAGAATTTCCTATGCCTGAATTGGCAAGAACAGGAGAGAAAGAACACAAAGTCTATAATGATGATGGAGAGTTAATAGATATAGAGTTAGAAAATGGAAAATTAAAATGTAACATCTTTCCATTGATTGTCATGACTTCAAACAATGAAAGAGAGTTTCCTCCTGCTTTTAACAGAAGAGTTTTGATGCATAATATTGTGTTTGATAATGGAGCAAAGTTTGAGGAGAGGCTACTCTCTATTTTGGAAAAACATTTAACCATAGATATTTCGATGCAGACAAAAGTCCAAAATATCATTACTAAGTTTATCGCAAAGGTAAGGGATGAAGAGGTACAGCTCTCTACTGACCAACTGATGCATGCTGTTTTTTTAGAGTTAAAAGAATCCTCTGATAGTGAGATTGATGAAGATAGACTTAAAAAAATATGGCATAAGCTTTCAGAATAGGTGTAGAAGTGAAACAGCAAAACTTTGGATTGATTATTGATGAGTTAGAAAATGTATTGGATACACTTTTTATTTACAATAAAAACAATAAGCAGAGTGATGTTGAAACAATAGAAGAAGAAAAAGAAAAAAAGAACTTCAAAGAGGAGAAGCCTAAGAGAGAAAAAAAAGAGACAACAAAAGAGACAAAAACTAAGAAAAACACTCAAGAGAATACCTCAAGTGACATCAATATTTTTACAAAAAAAAGAGCTGTTAAGAGCAAAAGACATAAAGTAAAAGTAGATTATATATCTACTCCCAAAAAACCAACACTGCAACACTACAGAGAGTGGGAGAAAGCATTTAAACCTCTCAAGATAACATCTATAGATACAACTAAAACCATACTTGATGTTGATAAAACTGTTGATTGGATTGCACAAACAGATCTATTTCAACTGATTTATACCCAAAAACTCAAAAAGCACTTTAGCCTAACTCTACTCATAGATAAGCACCATAGTATGGATATATTTCAAAGTTTAGTAGATGATTTTTGTGATACACTTGAACACTATGGTGTTTTTGCAAAGATTGATTATTTTTACTTAGATGGTAAAGATGAAGAGACTATTTTGCACAAAGACAAACATCAAAAAGTAAAAAACTCTACGATACTTAGAGAAGAGAATAACTTGATATTGATTTTAAGCTCATGTATCTCTCCTGCTTGGAGAAGTAATAGTATGTACCAAAATATAGAGATTTGGTCAAAGACAAACTTCTGCTCCATAGTACAGATGCTACCATCCAATATGTGGCTCTCCACAAGTTTAAAACAAGGCAAAAAACTCTCTTGGAAATCTACACAACTGTATGCAAAAAATTCACAGCTTAGTAGCCAAAAAGAGTTTTTGTATTTTGATGAAGATATAGAGATATTGAAAATCCCTATTATCTCTTTTGAACATCGCTCTTTTAAAGCATGGAGTTCAGTTGTCATGGGAAATAGCCACTATGCTATCTCTGGAATTGCTATAGATACTAGAAAAATAAAAGAAAAAAAGATAATCCAATCCAATCAATTGACTTCTAAAGAAAGATTAGATAACTTTTTATCACAAGCATCTTCTACGGCTAAAATTTTGTCAGCGTATTTAGCGAACAATCATGTTAGCTTTGAAATAGCTCGAATTATTCAAGAGTTAAAATTACCAGATTCATCTTTTTCTCATCTAGCAGAAGTATTTTTAGGTGGTATTATAGAAAAGAAAATAATAGACAATCAAGTACATTATGATTTTTATGAGGGGATAAGAGAGGTACTCAAACATCAAATAGCTCCTATAGAAGCATTAGAACTTTTTGATCAAACTTCGAGATTTGTATCAGACTATTTTGGTATAGCACAAAAGTTTCCAAGTATGATACAAAATCCAAACTCTATAAGAGAGATAGAGTGGGATGATACTATGATTGCATTTGCAAAGATAGGCATAGATATCTTGAAAAGAGTAGGTGGTATTTATTATGCTCAAGCTTTAGATTTTGAAAGTAAAATAAATACTATAAACTCCATCACCCCCACCACCAAATCATTCCTAATGGGTTCAAACGAAAGAGACGATGAAAAACCCGTCCATAAAGTAACCATAAACTATGACTTTGAGATAGCCCAATACCCAGTGACCTTTGAAGAGTATGATTTGTATTGTGAAGTTCAGAAGATAGACAAACCAGATGATGAAGCTTGGGGCAGAGGTAAACGCCCTGTTATCAATGTATCTTGGAATGATGCACAAGCCTACATAAAATGGCTCAATGAACAAACAGGAGAAAACTATAGACTTCCGACAGAAGCAGAGTGGGAGTATAGTGCTAGAGCAGGTACTACTACAAAATGGAGCTTTGGAGATGATGAGAAAGAGTTAGAAAAGTATGCGTGGTATAATAGTAATGATGGTAAAAGAACCAAAGAAGTAGGCACAAAAGACTCAAATCCTTGGGGTCTCCACGATATGCATGGTAATGTATGGGAGTGGTGTCAAGATGACTGGGTAGATAGTTATGAGAAGACTCCTAGAGATGGTAAAGCGTATGAAGATACAAGTTTAGATAGAAAAGTCTTGCGTGGCGGTTCGTGGTTCAATGTTGATAGCTACACTCGCTCCTCCAATCGTGACAGGCTCATTCCTACTGTTAGTATCGATAATGTGGGGTTTCGTCTCCTCAGAACTTTAAATTAGTTTTTTGAGGCTTTTTAGCTTTGGGTTTTTTACTTTGGGTTTTTCCTCCACGGCTACGCTACGCTCCGACCGTTTTGGTTCCGTCGCTACAAACGACAAACTATTGTCGTTTGTTTAACGCTCCTCACCTCGCAGAGGGAAAATATTTTTTAGGAGTGCAATATGAATGAAAATTATCCTATTATTGTCAAAACTTACAATTTAACAAAATGGTATATAGAGAAGCTATCGAAACTACCCAAAAACCATAGATTTACCATAGGTGAAAAGATACAAAATTCACTCTTGGAGTTGCTGCTGCTTTTGAGTGATGCTATATACTCCAAAGACAAAAGAGAGATACTGAACAAAGCCAACAAAGAGATAGAGAGATTGCGACTGCTTACGAGACTCCTGAACGATTTGCATATTATCTCTACAGATAACCATAGATTTATCACAAACGCTCTCAATGAAATCGGTCAAATGGCTGGAGGATGGAGCAAAATGCATGTATGAAGATATTTATCATATAGACAACCTATACAAAGCTTCCAAAAATGCCCTCAAAGGTAAAAAATCAAAAGCAACCCCTGCTAAGTTTTGGCTCACTGAAGACAAAGCACTCTCACGAATGCATCAAGAGTTAAAAGAGTGCAGATATAAGTGGGGTGGATATACCTCTTTTATGCTCAATGACAAAGGCGTAGAGAGACGCATATCCGTAGCCCCCTTTCGTGATAGGGTTTTGCACCATGCCATTATGCAAAACATAGAGCCACTCTTTGAAAAGAGCTTTATTTATGATTCCTATGCCAACCGCAAAGGCAAAGGCACATACAATGCACTCAAAAGAGCAAGGTACTATGCCAATAAATATAAATATGTATTGCAACTAGATATCCAAAAGTTTTTTCCCTCTATAGATCATGTAATACTGTTGAGACTTTTAAAACAAAAAATAGAGTGCAGAGAGACAAGCTATCTCTTAAAAGAGCTTATTGAAAACTCAAACAGACAAGATGATGCTTTTTTTTACTTCCGAGGAGATACGCTCTTTAGCCCCTTTGAACAGAAAAAAGGCATACCTTTGGGTAATCTCACTTCACAATTTTTCGGCAATCTCTATCTCAACCCCTTTGACCACTTCATCAAAGAGCAGTTGAGAGTCAAGGGGTATATCCGCTATGTAGATGATACGCTCTATTTTTCAAACACTTATGAAGAACTCAAAGCTATTATAGGGAAAATAGAAGATTTTTTAGTAGCATATCGTCTCAAAATCCATCCCCTCAAAATAAAACTAGGAGAGACAAAAAAAGGTTTCATTTTTTTAGGCAACAAAGTGTTCAAAACACACTTCCGCTTGACATCCAAAGCGATAAGAAGAGGACGAAAGAGGCTAAAAAAGGTACGGTATGCCTATAACTATGGCAACTTAGATTTAGCTCAAGCAAAAAACAAGATATTTGGTACAATAGGATTTTTTAGTATGGGTTCAAATGCCAAGATGATCGATGAGCTACTTGCACAAACTGTTTTGAGAAAAAGTGTGTGGAGGTAGTACTTGCGTGGCGGTTCGTGGAACAATAATGATAACAACACTCGCTCCTCCAATCGTAACAGGAACAATCCTACTAATAGTAACAATAATGTGGGGTTTCGTCTCCTCAAAACTTTTCATGCCAGAGTTTTTTGTAGGGATACAAAGAAGCGTGCTTTTAAAGTTCACTACCTCCTCGGCTTTGCCGTAAACAGAGATGGTGATATTGGTTTTTAAATCAATATCATCCTATTATAAGGAAAAAAATGCCAACTTTTAAAAAACCAACAATGATACGCATCATGAATTCTCTCTCTATAGATATGATAAAAATTGACAAAGGTACTTTTATCATGGGTGAAGGAAGTTCTCAAAAAGAAGTAGAAATTAAAGAAGATTTTGAATTAGGGAAATACCCAATAACCATAGCTGAGTATATGCACTTTGCCAAAGATACCAAGAGTCACTACCCTGAGTGGCTAGAAAAGGGAAATGAGTATAATATAGAGACAGGTAGTAAGGACTACTACAAAAAAATGAATCTTACTGATAATGCCCCTATCATTGGTATAAGTTGGCATGATGCTACAGCCTATTGTGAGTGGCTTAGTCAAAAAACAGAACAAAACTATAGACTCCCCACAGAAGCAGAGTGGGAGTATGCTTGTAGGGCAGAGAGTAATACAAAGTGGAGTTTTGGAGATGATGAAAGTCTTTTAGGTGATTATGCTTGGTATAATAAAAACTCTGATGGAAAAACACATCTAGTAGGAGAGAAAAAACCTAATAAATGGAATCTCTATGATATGCATGGTAATGTATGGGAGTGGTGTGAGGATTGGCATGATAAAGATAAGGATAGAAAAGTCTTGCGTGGCGGTTCGTGGAACTTTAATGGTAGCGGCACTCGCTCCTCCTATCGTTACAGGAGCTATCCTACTAATGGTGTCAATAATGTGGGGTTTCGTCTCCTCAGAACTTTACCTTAGATTTTGGGCGTTTTTTACCTTTGGGTTTTTTGCTCTTGGGATTTTGAAAAGCCCCGCAGGGACGCGACAAATTTTGTAAATTGCTACTACCCATTTCATTGCATAATCTCGTGTTCATAGAAACCTGATAAACATCAGCATAAATGCACAGGTATATTGTAAAAATAAATTTGTATAATCGTTATATATCGTCATAGTTGGATGCTTGTATTGATATACAATAATAAATATCGGTGGGGATTTATTGTTGGGAAGGGGAGACCCCAATCTCTTTATCCATCAAAGAGGCAGGTTTGTAGTTAAAGTCTATTTTGGCGTACATACCTGGATATATTTTGTGGTGTTTTTTATCAAAGCTTACGCGTATAGTAAATCTGTGTGTCATAGGGTTGGCACTTGGTACTACTGATTTGATGCGTCCTTTTGTATTGAACTTAATAGATGGGATACGCACAGAGACCATATCACCTTTGTTTACTCTGAGTAAATCGGCTTCTGATATTTGTGCTTCTATCTCTAGGTGGTCTAAATCCACCAAAACCATTGCCAACATTCCAGGTACAATAAGGTCACCTACACGAATTTGTTTTTGAACAATAATACCATCATTGGGTGCTTTGATTTCAAGATACTTCGCCATTCCTGCCATTTGTTTGACTTTTGTATACGCATTTTCTACCAAACCTTTTGCTGCAGCAAGACCTGCTTGTACATTTTCTGTGGTTATATCCATATTTTTCCACTCTACGCTATTGTCTTGATTTCGCATTCGCATCAGAGCTTTTTCACGGCGAATAGTACTGATTCTTGTACGGTACATATCTAGCATAACATTGGCCTGTTCTAATGCTAAGTCAGCTTGATTTTTGAGTATATCAAACTCTGAAGATTCAAGCTCAAAAAGTGTTTCTTCTCTTTTGACTTTATCACCAATAGTAAAATGTATTTTATTAACATATCCCATAAAACGAGTGCCTATCATCTTTTGGTTGTCAGAGATAACAGTCCCTGTTGCCGAAAATTCAGCTGAGTAGAGTGAAGAAGAGAGGATTCCTACTAAAAGAGAGCAAGTAAAAAGAGTTTTTTTTAACATAGTATTGCCTTATAATAAATCATATTTAGGGAGTATAACTAAACTCTGTGAAAGAATATTTTAAAAAGATGATAAACTCTATAAATTAGTGAAAATTTTTATTGTGATAAGGCTATAATGGTACTAGATATAGAAAATTTATCGATGCTAAATCCTTATGATATTTTTATTTTTGCTTCATGCTGATTTGCGTCAGATTAAACAGTTGGGCAAAAAGATGCTTTTGACTTTTTTGCTGGCTACTACTAGTATTGCTATAGGTTTTATAGGGATGTTTGCTCTCTTTCATCATCTTTTTGAGCCTGATGCT